>CANDKY010000089.1 GCA_947385425.1 uncultured Lachnospiraceae bacterium
TTTCAATGGTCCGGATTGAGATATATGGTCTGCAGCGCCCCGAAAAGCTTAAGTTTATGACATTGGCTCCTTGCCTGTACTTTACATTATAGCAGATTGCATGACATATTCAAGCTTGAATGAAGGGCTGCATCCGATGCCCCAGTTTACAGCCCGCTCCCCGCTGCCTGCCCGGAACTTGGCGCCCCATTCCGGCCCCTGAAAGACAACGGCGCTTAGATACTATTCTGGCGCTGCTCCTCCTCTTTCTGTTCCTCTTTCTCTTTCAGTTCCTTCCTTTTGCGTTCAATCATTTCCAGCATCGCCTCTTTTTCTTCTTTCGTATAAGTTTCCACTAACTTGTCGCAGCTTATTTCAAAGATGCAGTTTCTATTGTAGCATGTTTTTACGCGGAAACATTTTATCCAGTATATAAAACGCATAATATTCCATACAATTACATATACTGCAAACAAAATAAAGCCAACGTTACAAATAAAATCCACAACCATTCCTATCATATTTTATCTCCCTTCATCTGTTTATGTTTGCATTCCTGCCGCATGACGTTATTCCTTCCTCCTTTCACATAGTCGTCACGGCAAGTATAATCGTTCTCTCTAGTATATTCAACAACAAATTTATACACCATAATGGAGTCAGAAGCACTCTTGGAAGAATTGGAGGGAACGGCATGATAAATTATAACCCTTTATGGGAAACAATGAATAACCGAAAAATAACAACATATGCCCTGATTAAAAAGCATGGCATCCCCTCAAGCACCATCAACTCTTTAAAACATAATAAAAACATTATGATGTATACACTGGAAAGGCTGTGCAGCATCCTAAATTGCACAGCCGACGAGGTAGTTAAATTTGAGGACGACAAAAAGAAGACATGAAAAATTCCCATGCCCTCTGTTACTATCTTTCTCCATGTAGTTCTTCACAAAATCCCCCCTTTAATACCAACAACAGCAATCCATCATCGCATAAAATACCTGCCAGCCCTGCTATTCAGGAAATGTGAAGATTTATTCCTTCACATTTTCTTAGAGTGTGTTTGAAAAATGTTTTCCGCCAGATATACGTCACAATTTGTGGGAGCTTTGCGCCAAATGAATACAAAACCAACCGCTATTATAAACTTTTTCCGGACGGATCTTCTGCCGGTTCTGGCGGAGCCATTTTTTTCCGTTACTGCACTCTTATTGAAAAACCTTCAAAGATCCCAACAGGTACATCTTCACCAAAAAGATATTGTTCCATCTCTTCCTTTTCATACCTATATACCATCACTAATTCTTTCATCGGATCAACAATCCAATACTCCCTGACTCCTGTTTCTTGATATTTAAACAATTTTTTAAAATAATCCATCGCTTTATTACCTGGCGAGATAATTTCTATAATCCAATCCGGAGCGCCATGACAGCCTTTTTCGTCCAGTTTTGACGGATCACATACAATCAAAATATCAGGTTCAACATAATTTTTATCATCGTTATTCAAAAACACAGAAAAAGGAGCAATATTTACTTCACAATCTCCGCCTTCAGAATCAATGTAATCTGCAATCATCCTGCTTAAGGAAAGTAAAATCCTCTGATGTGTTCTTGTAGGCGTTGCCATATAATAAATCCGGCCGTCAATCAGTTCTGCCCTCACACCATCCGGCAATGCATAGATATCTTTGATTGTACAAGATTCTAATTTACTTGCTGCATCCATCTAATCGGCCTCCTTCTATATGTAACTATAATACTTTATCCTGGACATTATATCAATAAAAATTTTCCGCCTGTGCGGTTGACATAAAAATTTTCCGCCTGTGCGGTTGGAATATGAAAAATAATGCCACCTGTGCGGTTGGCACCCCTGTACCCTCATGACAGCCCCTGGCTGCACAGGAGAGGAAATCCAACTGCAGACCGCCAGCCAGGTCGCTTTCGGGTTGCGTTACTGTAAATCCTGGCGGCCGGCAGTATAAAAGCACTTGGAGCCTTATTCTCCAAATGCTTTTAAAAATCCGCTATTTTTCCATTGCCTACATGAAACTAATCGCAAATCCCTTTGCTTCGTTCCATAAACCTTTTGGACATTCTTCCTTAAACTAAAACTAAGCGTTTCCGGCACCAGCATCTAACCCTTTTGCCTAGAGCGTAAATACTGTATTTACGGTGTTCCCTATCATGGAATAGGCGGGAGTCGAACCCGCGTCCAAAGACCTGTTCCCTGTCCTTCTACTATCATAGTCAATTATATTCCATTCCCTCCTGTATCGGGAAATTGACAGCCCGGTACATTCAGTAGCTTCATAATACGCCCACAGGCTCAAAGCTTTGCCTGTGTCGTTTCCTGCATCGTCGATGCCCGGTTCTTAATGTGCAGGTGCACTAAGGCGGACAGCTGCCATTAGGCAGCGTATGCTAAATTATCTTCAGCGTTTATATTTAAGTTTGCGATTTGACGCATCGCCTGCGGATAGCTTCTCCAGCTGCGAGACCCCTGTCGAAACCTTTACTATCCCCTATACCATCGCTTATAGTTTACACCATATTATCGTAAAAATCAAGCCATTACCCCCGGATTTTTAATTTTAATTCCTTTTCCGCTTCCCTGCGCTGATCTTTCTTCGCAATATCCTGCCGTTTATCATACAATTTCTTTCCCTTGGCCAGCCCGATTTCCACTTTCGCTTTTCCATCCTTAAAGTACACCTGCAGAGGGACCAGCGTATACCCTTTCTCTGAAATTTTCCCGGCCAGTTTGCGGATCTCCTGCTTATGCAGCAGCAGTTTTTTTACCCTGAGAGGATCTTTATTAAAAATATTCCCCTTTTCATAGGGGCTGATATGCATTCCGTAAGCAAACACCTCCCCATTTTCAATGTGTATAAAGGACTCCTTGATACTGCATTTTCCCATACGCATGGATTTCACTTCCGTACCATGGAGCACAATCCCTGCCTCATATTTTTCTTCTATAAAATAATCGTGGTAAGCCTTCTTATTATTGGCCACCAGTTTCATTGCTTCCGCCACAGCCATCCCCTCCCTTCCTGATTAATCAAGGGCTTCCGCAAAATCCACCGTCCTCGTAAAACGGTCCGTATTTTCCACCGTTACTGCCATGCGCTGCCCCAGCTTATAAGTTTTCCCGGTAGTCTGCCCCACCATCTCATATTTCGCTTCATCGTAGTAAAAATAGTCCCCCTGCAGAGAAGAAACACGGATCAGCCCTTCCACCGTATTAGCCAGTTCCACATAGATACCCCAGCTTGTAATACCGGAAACCACGCCTTCGAAACGTTCCCCGATATGCTGTTCCATGTATTCGACTTTTTTCAGCTTATCTGTCTCCCGCTCCGCTTCCTCCGCCCTGCGCTCCATCTTTGAAGAATGGTCCGCTACCTGCGCGAGGATTTCTTCATAATGCCGGATACGGTTTTCCTTCATCCGTCCCCGCAGGTGATCCTTTATAATCCTGTGTATCTGCAAATCAGGATACCTCCGGATGGGCGAGGTAAAATGGCAATAGTACTGGCATGCAAGCCCGAAATGCCCGGTACAGTCCACGGAATACCTGGCCTGCTTCATGCTGCGCAAAGCCAGACGGCTGATCAGCGCCTCCTCCGGTGTCCCCTCGATTTTCCCAAGCAGCTTCTGGATTTCCTTCGGATGTATCTCTTCCTGTGTCGTTTTCATCCCATAGCCGAAATTGCTGATAAAAATGCCCAACTGCTGGATTTTTTCCGGATCCGGATTGTCATGGGTCCGGTAAACAAAAGGGGATTCCAGCCAGAAAAAATGCTGTGCCACTGTCTCGTTGGCCAGCAGCATAAAATCCTCTATAATCTTCGTCGCCGTATTTCTTTCATAAGGCTTGATTTCCAGGGGACGCCCTTCCCTGTCCAGCACAATTTTCGTTTCCGGGAAATCAAAGTCGATAGAACCCCTTTTCCTCCTCTTTGCGCGCAGTATACCTGCCAGTTCTTCCATAAGGGTAAACATCGGGACGAAAGCTTCATATTTCCTGCATTCTTCCTCATCCTTATCTTCCAGTATCTTCTTCACACTTGTGTAGGTCATCCGTCTGTCCACCCGTATCACGGATTCCGTGATACGGTAATCCGCCACTTCCCCTTTGGGGCTTATCTCCATAATGCAGCTCAAGGCAAGCCTGTCCACCCCTTCATTCAGGGAACAAATCCCATTTGACAGGGCGTGGGGCAGCATGGGGATCACCCGGTCGGTCAGATAAACGCTTGTCCCGCGCTTAAGCGCTTCCCTGTCCAATGCGGAATTCTCCTGCACATAATTCGTCACATCCGCAATGTGTACACCCAGCCGGTAATTCGCCCCTTCCCTGGATACACTCACCGCGTCGTCCAGATCCTTCGCATCCTCGCCGTCTATTGTCACCATCTGCACCTCCCGCAGATCCACCCGCCCCTGCATATCGGCGCCCGATACCTCTGCCGCCACACGCTTTGCCTGGTTTAATATTTTCTCCTCAAATTCCACCGGCAGTTCATAATTCCTGGCAATTGACAGGATGTCTACGCCCGGGTCATTCACATGGCCAAGGATTTCCACAACCTTCCCCTCCGGGTTCTTCCGGCCGTCTCCATAATCTGTCAGTTCCACTACCACCTTATGCCCATCCACGGCCCCCTGGGAATGTTCGATGGGTATGAAAATATCCATAGGGAGCTTCATATTATCCGGAACCACAAACCCGAAATTCTTTGACTTCTCAAATGTCCCTACCACCTGCGCCGTCCCCCTCTTAAGGATACGGACTACCTCCGCCTCCTGGCGTTTTCCCCTCTGCCCGGGCAGCAGCTTTACCTGTACGGTATCGCGGTGAAAAGCGCCGTTCACCCTGTTCTCAGGGATGTACAGATCCCTTTCCAGCCCCTGCACCTCCACAAAGCCAAACCCTTTGGCATTGCTGATAAATGTCCCTGTCAGGGAATCGCTCTCCGGTTTCTTATACTTCCCCCTTTCCGTGACGCAGATCTTCCCTTCTCTGCGCAGTTCTTCCAGCACTTCCCGCAGTTCCCCCCGCTCTTCCTTTTTTACCTGCATGAAAGCTGCCAATTCCTTTTCCTTCATCGGGACATATAATTCATCCTGAATTAATTCACATATTAACTTTTTCCTCTTTTCAAATAATCCTCTTTCCATCCAATCCCTTTCTGCCAAAAAGCGTGTCTAAAGCCCGGCTTTCCCATAATGCGAAAAAAAGCACCCTTACCTTTGCAAGAGCGCTTTTGTAGCCTGTAATGAGAGCTTATCCCCAAATAACCCATTTCTGTCCGGCGGACATCAAAGTTATTTACGACAGATCTTTATCTTCGGAACTGCCACAGACTGGTTCCATACAATTCCTCAAAATACATTCAGGTTCAGGATAGCTGCCAGAACAATAAACCCGACTGCCAGAAACTTCGTTGCTTTCACGAGAGTCCCCTCCATCGAACGGCCTTTGTTCTTCCCCCAATATGTCTCAGCCGCACCGCTGATTGCCCCCAGCCCTGCGGATTTCCCTTCCTGCATCAATACTAATATAACCAGCGCTATACAAATTATAATAAAAATGATCAATAATATAGTCCTTAAAGCCTGCATTTTTGTAGCCCTGCTCCTTTCCTGCAGCGAACGATTCTCTGCACATATGTTTTATATTATCATATAGCCGCAGCTTTTTCAAGCCCTTTGGTAAATTTTGCAATACTCCTATATAATTTCTACCTGGCACATTTTCATCGTCGTAAGCGCTGCCTCATGGCTCTCCGGAGTTACACCGGCACAGCAGGATGCTTTCACCATTATTCTCGTTTCCGGCAGCCTGGTCTTTAGCAATAAGGCGTTGGTCACAACGCAGATATCCGTACACAGCCCCACCAGTTCAATCTCCAGCTCTTCCTTCCCGGACTCCTCACATAAAAGTTCCTGCAGTCTCTGTGAGCCAAATGTGGGTTTGTCAACGATAACCGCCCCGGGCATAGCCGCAGCCACTTCTTCCCGTATCTGCCAGCCTTTTGTCCCCTCTATGCAATGTTCCACCGGAAGGTATCTGCCCTCACTCGTTTGCAGATACTCTTTTCCATGGGTATCCCTGGTCGCGTATATGTTCCCTGCCGGATAGGCATGAATCTCTTCAACTACTTTCTTTACAATACCTTCCGCTTCTTTTGTCCCCAGCGCACCGTCAATAAAATCATTCTGCATATCAACTACTACTAAAATTTTCTTCATCGCTTTTCTCCTGTCTCTGTCCTGCCCTTCACAGGCAGCAATGTTTCCGGCAAAACTTTTACGCACTGCATTTCTCTAAATGCTCCGTTTCGCTTCTTCATACCTGCCTACCGTAATGCCCAGGCTTTCACATGCCTTTTCCAATGTAACCTTGAAAAAGCCCATAGTCTTTTCTATATCTTCCACAAGCTGCCTGGCTTCCCCCTCTTCCCTCCCCTGCCGCACATACTGATCAAATAATTCACACACCGTAATCTCATCCTCCTCCCTGATTCCCTGCCCTTCCATCCACTTTCCAACCATATCCGTATCCGACTCCCCCGAAAGCACCTTTATCATCTTAATCAGCGCTTCCTTATGGATAATCTTCCTATATGAATGATAGCTGTTTCCGCTGGCAAGAAAATCCGCCACTATCCGCATGTCACTCTGAAACAGTTCCCGGGTTTCCTCCAGCAGGCGCCGCATCTCAAATACATGAAGTTCCAGCTTATCGATATATTTCCACATTTCTTCCGGAATCCCCTGCTTCTCACGTAATTTTCCCATAGCCGGCCTCCTCCCGACAGGCAGGATACAGCATGGCCATCTACAGGAAAAAACCCTCTGCCCCTGCCTTATTTCTTTTTCTTCTAATAAAGCAAGGATTCTAATACAGACGATATCCCCCTCCTCAGGGATATTTGCCAGAAAAACAGATAACAGAACGGATTCTCGTTAGAATTTCTATGCTTTCATCCAGTGTATCAAAAATATATATGTTTCGTCAATATATTTTTATAAAATTATGCCCTGGAAACATAACCGCCTTCTGATCCGCCGGGAAAAAACCGGGCCGGTTGTTATAAACAAAAATCCATGCTAAACTATCCATAGCTGTTATTGCATTGGAGAAGAAAACCGGAAAACAAAAAGGAAAAGAGAGGAAAAGCCATGGAAATTGAAAGAAAGTTTACCGTACAGTCTCTGCCTGCCCATCTGGAATCATACCATTCCCATTTTATCGAACAGGCATACTTAAACACCGATCCTGTTATCCGCATACGGAGGCAGGACGATGAATATTATCTTACTTATAAAGGAAAGGGGCTCCTTGCCAGGGAAGAATACAACCTTCCCCTGAATGAAGAATCTTACCGCCATCTGCGCCAAAAGGCAGACGGCAACATTATTACCAAAAGGAGATACCTAATTCCTGTAGATACTCCCGCTTTTGATGAAAAAATCCCGCTTTCCGAAACGGAAAAAAATACTCCGCTCACTATAGAACTGGATATTTTCGATTCCCCTTTTGCACCATTAATTATCGCTGAAGTGGAATTCCCCACCGAGAATGCTGCCAAAGCCTTTCTTCCCCCATCCTGGTTTGCAGAGGATGTAACTTATGACGCGCAATACCACAATTCCAATCTCAGCAGACGCCCTGTGCAGGCACTATGATTTATCCTGCTTTGGAACTTTTTTGGGAACTTTTTGCACAGGCACAGCCGGACACCCATGCTGCTTTACGCATGGGTGTCCGCTGCAATAACCGAAACCGGTGATTTCTCTTAACAGTGCGCGTCCGGAGCGTTTTCACTGCCTGCAATACGTATCACGGCTTTCACAATATCCGCCTTATTATTCACACTGTAATCCATCGCTTTCTGCACCTCGTCCAGCCCGAACACATCTGTCACGATCCCTTTCAGGTTTACTTTCCCTGCCGCAACTGCCTCTATTGCCATTGGGTAAATATGGCGGTAACGGAACACGGTCTTAAAAGTCAGTTCCTTATCCAGTGCAAGGCTCATGGGCAGCGTCATCTCCCCGCTCTTGCTGTATCCGACCAATACGACGGTCGCACCCTTTTTCGTCATATGTATCGTCTGGACAGTCGTTATCTGTGTCCCCGCAGTCTCCACTGCAAGATCGCAGCCCTTCCCACCCGTCAGCTTCCTTACCTCTTCCACCACGTCCGCCTGACTGCCATTGATGATCCCGTCCGCCCCCAGTTCCATTGCCTTCCGGAGACGATTTTCCATAATATCGACAATATATACTTTGGATACCCCCATCGCTTTCAAAGCCATCATCGTTACCAAACCGATACATCCCGCACCCATAACCACCGCCGTCTGTCCCGCTCTCGCGCCTCCCTGCATGGCTGCATGGAATCCTACCGCCAGCGGTTCGATCAAAGCGCCCTCCATCGTACTTACATTATCCGGCAGTTTAAAGCACAAAGCCGCCTCATGGGCCACATATTCCTGGAATACACCGTCCACCGGAGGTGTCGCGAAGAAAACCACATCCGGGCAGAGATTATAACGCCCTGTTTTACAGAACTCGCAACGGCCGCAGGTCTTCCCCGGTTCCAGAGCCACCCTGTCGCCCGGTTTCAGATGTTTCACATTCCTTCCCACTTCCACAACCGTCCCTCCAGGCTCATGCCCGAGCACGAAAGGCGGCTTCACCACATAATCGCCGATTGCCCCTGTTTCATAGTAATGCAGATCGCTGCCGCAGATACCCACATATTCCAGCCTGACCAGCACCTCATCGTCCTTCGCCTTCGGAATTTCCCTTTCCTCAAAACCCATCTTCCCGATTCCCAGCATAACTGCCGTTTTCATCTTTCCTTCCATTATCCTTCTCCCTTTCTCTTTGCATACAACTTTATATTGCTATCCCGTTCCCGGATTCTTTGAATCATTTTTCTTCCGGTTTCCGGAACGTGCCTCAAAATTCATTCCCCCACTCTGTTTTTATGCACAGTTCCTTAGGAACTGTATGAAAATAACCTGTGACAGTTGCGCCGGATTTTTCTTCGAGAGTGCCGACCCAAAATCGGGCGCATAGTGGGCTATGCAACCGATTTTGGGTCAGTACAATCGGAGAAAAAGACCAGCAAATGGCATAGGCTATTTACATACAGTTCCTTAATCTATCCCCTCAAATATTTCACTCAATTTCATTTTTATGTGAGGAAATCCCCTCAGGCGGATTTCCGTATCGGCATTGTAGTCTTCCTCTTCCCCGTCGTCCTGCAATATATAGCTTTGTTCCAGGATATACCTCCCATCCTGCAGGTAATATATTTCAACTGATTTACCGTGCGGGGCAACAATCCAATATTCTTCCACACCGGCTTTTTCATAAATATCCTTTTTCTCCCCCCTGTCCCTCTTCGCTGTCGAAGGGCTCAGCGTTTCCGCGACAAACTTAGGTATCCCGCTGTATGCCCCTCCCTTCAAATACTTCCTGTCACATATAACCATAATATCCGGGCATAAATAATCGTCATTTTCATCCGGATGGTATTTAAAGTCTAAATTCTCTATAAATGCGAGACACAGGCTGTTTTTCAGCCCCTGCTTTATAATTGCATATATGTTGCCATTAATAATCCCATGCTTAAACCCCGGCGCGGGCGACATAGCATAAACCACACCGTTTATCTTTTCGTCCTTCTTACGCTCCTGTTCCGCTAACCCCATATCATCCCATCCTTTCCGTTCCATCCTACCCAATCATTCCATCCTGCCCACTAACCCATTCCATCCATCCTACCCAATCATTCTATCCCTCCCATCCACTCATCCCATCCATCTTACCCACTCTCATCCCTTCTCATCCTACCTTTCCATCCATCCTGCCCAGATTATAGCATACGCCGCCGCAGGCTGCAATCACATTGTCTACCGGTAATTCTGCATCACAATCTGCAGGCTTTCCCTCCCCCCGTACCGGTTGATATCGGGATAATAAGTTATGCTGATCGGGATATCCACCCGCTCCCCGCAGTACAGGCGGTTTACCATATACTCGCCCGCCTTCTGCGCCAGGAAATCATGGAAAGCCTCCAAATCGCCGAAATACATCATATCATAACAGGTGCCGCTGCCATCCGTCACGCTGTACTTCCCCACATTCCTGTTCTTCCCGAGTATCCTCCCGCTCAGGATATGTATGTCCTTTTGCGCAAATACCGGCTTCCCGTTTCCCATACCGAAAGGCTCAAGCAATGACAGTTGTTCCACAAACGCTTTCGTAAGGTAAGCAATCGGCATCGCCACATCGATATGCACCTTCTCCTCAAAATCTTCTTCGGTCAGACGGCAGCAGGCATTCAGTTTACGCCGGAACAGTTCCACATTCTCCTCCTTCATGGAAAGCCCTGCGGCCATCTTATGCCCCCCGTATTTCGTAAAATACTCTTTACAGGAAGTCATTTCCTCATACATATGATAACCCTCAATGGAACGTCCGGAGCCTTTTACCTCCTCCTCCCCCATAGTCAGCACGAAAACAGGCTTCCCATACCTTTCACGTACCCGGCCTGCAATAATCCCCGCCAGGCTTTCATGCACTCCCGGCATATAAACCACCAGCACCTTGTCCTCTTTCAGGCTGCTGCCCTCAATCAAATCCACTGCCTGCTCCACACCTGCAGCCGTCATTTCCTTCCTGCTCTCATTTAAGCCCTTCAGTTCACCCGCAAGCCTGGCCGCCTCCGCCCTGTCCGTACTCTGCAAGAGCGCCAGGGCACGCTTCGCCGTATCCAGCCGCCCTGTCGCATTTATACATGGCCCTAAGACAAACCCAATGTGATAAGCCGAGAGAGGCTTCCCTTCCAGCCCGCAGGCATCTATCAGAGCCCGCAGCCCTGTATTTGCCGTATGCTGCATACGTTCCAGCCCGCATTTCACAATAATCCGGTTCTCGTCCCGCAGCTCCATCACATCGCATACCGTGGCAAATGCCGCTATTTCCAGCAGTTCCCCCAACAGCGCTTCCGCCTCTTCCTGCCTGCCCATGGATTCCAATAAATACTGCACCAGCTTATACGCCACCACGGCGCCGCATATAGAAGGGAAAGGATAACCGCACCCCTCCTGCTTCGGATCAATGACCGCAGCAGCTTCCGGCAGTATGGACACACGGATGCCGTCCTCCTTTTCCTCATAGGGCACCTCATGGTGGTCGGTGACGATAACCGTCATCCCCAGCCCGGCCGCAAGGATAGTCTGATCCCGTGCCGCTATCCCGTTGTCACAGGTCACTATTGTGTCAATCCCCTCGGACGCCGCCTCTTCAACCAGAGAATCATTCAGCCCATACCCATCCTTTATCCGGTGCGGAATCACCGTGTCCGCCCTGGCGCCGCATGCGGACAGCCCGCGCATCAAAATATAAGCCGCACAAATCCCGTCCGCATCATAATCCCCGATAATACGGATTTTCACCCCCTGCGCTATTTTCTCCCGCAGCACCCCTGCCGCCCTGTCCATATCCTTCAACAGCCCGGGGGCGTACATGTCCTTCTCGCTCCCGTACAGATATTTCCTGATATCCGCTTCCTCCGTCACATCCCTGTTGCGGATAATCCTCGCCAACACCGGGTCAATATGGAACCTGCGCGCTATCCCGTTAAAATCAGCTTTCTTTGCCGCTATAAACCACTGTGACATTTTCCTCTCCCTTTCCTTCCGTTTACTAACCCCGTCTTCCCCGCAAACCAATACCCATCCAAAAACAAAACATGCACAAGGCCCCGCAACAGCCGAAAAACTCCCCGGATGGAATACAACCTGCCACATCCACCCAGGGAGTTTTCTATATAAGCCGTCCCGCCTTCCGGTAAAAAGCCGTAGCTTAACCTTATTTTTTAACCTTAATTATCCTTCTTCACAAACTTTGTCCGGAACACATACCACATCGCACCGGTGATACATACGGAAGAATACGTACCGCATATAATACCCACCATCAGCGGCAGGGCAAATTCCCGGATGCTTGTCACGCCGAAAATATAAAGCGAAGCCACCATAAAGAACGTCGTCAGGGAAGTGAAGATACTCCTGGACAATGTCTGGCTGATACTCCGGTTGACAACCTCCTGCAAATCATCCTTCCTCCCCATAGATACCATATTCTCACGGATACGGTCAAAGATAACTATGGTAGCATTGATGGAATACCCCACAATCGTAAGCATACATGCGATAAAATTACTGCTGACCGACACTTTCGCCACCGCATAAAAGGCAAGCACTACCAGCACGTCATGCAGCAGGGCGAGCACCGCACTGGCGCCGAACCGGATATCCTTGAACCGGAACCAGATATAGATTAACATACATACCGTGGCGATAAGGATTGCCACAATAGCATCGCTCTGCATTTCCTTGCTGATGGTGGAGCTGATCGTTTCCGCAATGATTTTTTCCGGCTCCACAGAGAAATTCTCCACCATAGCCGTCCGGAACCGTTCCCTCTCTTCCACGGTCAGCGTCCTGGTCTTGAAAATCACCTCATTGGTCCCGGCTACCTTCTGCGTCTGTACATTGCCGTCGCCCGTAATCGCCTCGATAAAAGGAACCACATTTGCATCGATATCGTCTATGGACATATCTTCATTGAACACCACATTCGTGGAAGTACCTCCCACAAACTCCAGGCTGTAATTCAACGCCTTGCCCGTAGAAGCCTTATTCACCCCCATCACCGCAAATCCGCCCAAGATCACCAAAACGGACACAATGAAGAAAATGTTTTTCTTCGCAAGGAAGTTTAACGTATTTTTCTCCTTCCCCACTCCGTAAATCTTCTCACTCTTCCAGCCGACCGCATACATAGCTTTTAAAAGCTGCTTCGTAATGACAAGGGCCGTAAACATAGATAAGACGATACCAAGCGCAAGCGTCTGCGCAAATCCCTTCACCGTACCGGAACCCTTCAGCCCCAATACCAGCGCCGCAATCAAAGTCGTGACATTCCCGTCCAGAATAGCGGAAAACGCCTTTTCAAAACCTGCCTTTACCGAAGACTGCACACTTTTCCCCGTTGCCAGCTCTTCCCGGATCCTGGCAAAAATAATCACGTTTGCATCCACCGCCATACCGATGGAAAGGATAATACCCGCAATACCCGGCAGCGTCAGTGTGATTTCAAACAGGTTCAGCAAAATCACAATCAATGCCGTATAAATGCCGAGGGCAAAGCTTGCCGCCAGGCCCATCAGATAATAAACCGCTATCATAAAAACAGCTACCAGCACAAAGCCTACCGCCGCCGCCTTCAGGCTGGAAGCGATGGCCGCCGAACCTAACTGCGCGCCTACCACATTGGAACGCAGTTCCTCCAATTCCAGTTTCAGCCCGCCGATACGTATCGTTGACGCCAACTGTTCCGCCTCTTCAAAAGAAGCCATCCCGGTAATCACTGCCTCCCCGTTGGTTATTTCCGCCTGGACCCTTGGGGAACTGATCACCGCGTCGTCATATATGATATAGATAATATCATTGGTCGGATAAGCCGCCCTTGTTGCCTCGGCAAATTTTACCCGCCCTTCCTCCGTCATGGTCAGGGCCACTACAAACTGGCTGTTTCCCATCTGATCCTGCTGGGAAGCCGCCTGGGCGTCTTCCACTTCCGTACCGGTCAGCACCACGTTCTGGGAGGAATCCATAAACACCAGGGAACCCGGCTTGCCCAGCTCTTCCAAAATCGCATTGGCATCGGACACCCCCGGGATCTCTATATTAATCCGGTCGCTGCCCTCCTGATACACCTGCGATTCGTTGCTGTAAGCCTCCACACGCCTCTGCAGCTTATAAATCGTATCCGCCATATCCTCCGCGGAAGGCTCTCCGTCCCCCACCACCTGATACGTGATACTCACACCCCCGGCTAAATCCAGTCCCAGCCGGATACCGGACGCCGCCCCTGCCTTCTCGGTGCCTATGCCCTCTGCCGCGGTATAAGCAAAACCGCACAGAAGCAGGACCATCACAAGCAAGGTGATAATTGCTTTATTCTTCTTCATTTTCTCTTTGTCTCCTTTTTACTCAGCCTTTCCCGGCCTTTCCTTTCTACTTTCCCTGGAGCGTATTTGAAAAATCATTTCGACCATCCTGATACCCCCTTAGGGCAAGACCCACTATGCGCCCTTCCTTTGGCAAAGCATAATTGCTTTTAATCTCCCACAAATTGTGACGCACATCTGTCGGAAAGCATTTTTCAAACACGCTCTAGCCTCAAGACATGCGTCACAATGATTGTCCCTGCCCTTCTTCCGCCAAAGCCGCCTTTATCATAATCGCGCATTCCACGCGCTTCCTCTGCAGCTCGCAGCCCAGGTCATAAGCATCATTGATATTCCCATGGAAATTGTAGGAATTTGCCGCACAGCCACCGCTGCAGTAAAACTTCGCAAAACACTTCCTGCACTTCTCCTTCGCATACACATTGCATGCCTTGAACTCATCCCGGATATCCGTGCGCTTCACGCCCTCATCCACATTGCCCATCAGGAAATCTTCATTCCCCACAAACTGGTGGCATGGGTACAAATCCCCCCAGGGCGTCACCGCCAGATATTCCGTGCCGGATCCGCAGCCTGACAGACGCTTCGCCACACAGGGGCCTCCCTCCAGGTCAATCATAAAATGGAAAAAATTCACCGGATGCCCTGCCTTGCGACGCTCCAGCAGCTCCACCGCCAGCCGGTCATATTCTGTCAGCAGCTTGTACAAATCCTCTTCCCGCAGGGCATAATCATCCTCCGGCTTCGCCACCACCGGCTCCACCGATATCTGCTCGAAACCCAAATCCGCCAGATGCGCCACATCCTCCGCAAAATCAAGGTTATGGTGGGTAAAAGTGCCCCGGACATAATAATTCGTCTGCCCCCGGCTGTCCGCCAGCTTCTTAAACTTCGGCACAATCTCCTCATAGCTTCCCTGGCCTCCCCTGTGGGGACGCATCCGGTCATGTACGGCTTTGCGCCCGTCAATGCTCAGCACCACATTTGCCATCTCCCTATTGACAAACTCCATCACTTCATCGTCCAAAAGCACACCGTTTGTCGTTAAGGTGAAACGGAATTTCTTATGGTTGGGCTCTTCCAGGCTCCTCCCGTAAGCCACCAAATCCTTGACCACCTGCCAATTTAACAATGGCTCGCCGCCAAAGAAATCCACTTCCAGATTCACTCTGCCGCCGGAATTTGCCACCAGGAAATCCAGCGCCTTCTTCCCTGTCTCATAACTCATAAGCGCCCGCCTGCCATGATATTCCCCCTCCCCCGCAAAACAATATTTGCAGGCCAGGTTACAGTCATGGGCAATATGAAGGCAAAGGGCCTTCACCACAGTCTCCCGCTTCTTAAAATCCCCGATATAGTCTTCGTAAATATCCGGCGCATACAGCATCCCCGCCTCTTTCAACTCCAGGATTTCTTCCAGCGCCTCATCTATCTCTTCCCTCTTATATGGAAGATTTTCCAACAGCCCGCATTCAGCCATCCGGCTCCCCAATGCAACGCTCTCTGCTTTACAATCCCTGCCTGACAGCCTTTCCACCGGCTCTATCAAATCATAAACAATGTCGTCCACCACATGCACCGAACCGCTGTTCACATCCAGCACAATATTGTAACCATTGTTTTTATACTGATGTACCACTTTTCCGATTCCTCTCCTTCGTCTCCGCGGACAGCCGGGAGCCCTGCCCCGTCCTCTTCCGCACTGCCTTTCACAAACCCGGACGGCCCTGCTTCTTTATATTCCATAAAGAAGCAGGGCCCCAAACCGATGCTCAGGAACTGTATGCGCAACTGCCAGGTTATTTACATACAGTTCCTTACGAAATCCCTATTCCAAACCTGCTATTTCACTTTCTCACAGCTCTGATTGCCTACCGTGCAGGACGTCTTGCAGGCCGACTGGCAGGAAGTCTGGCATTCGCCGCATCCGCCTTTTTTCACAGACTCTTTATAATCCCTTGTACTTAAAGTCTTAATATGCTTCATCGCTAAGCCTCCTTATGTTCATAAACTTATAGTAGTATAGCATAGTTTGGCCTTTAGGAAAAGTGTTTTTTTTAATTTCAGCCATCAAGTCAATATCGCCTTAAAACAAGTCAAAAATAGTCCTTATAAACGAACGGATTTGGGGGTAGAATAATCCATGTAATCGAAAACAAGCTTATCTCAGGAAAAGGAGGATAAGAACTATGAGTATGAAAACATGGAAAAAGAATATTACAAATTATTTCAAAGAATATAAGTGCGAAATTATATCCAGCCTTGCTCTGCTGGATTACAATACCGATTCTTTCGAAGCGTATTTCGAAAATTATCTTTCCGCAAGGGAATAACGGAATCCGGTAAGAATTTGAAGCAGAAAAAAGAACAAGAGGAACGGCAGGCCGCCGTTCCTCTTGTTCTTTCATCCCCTTTCCGTTTTTGGCAGCATACTTCCCCTCCATGGGGCTGCGCATAAACAGTCAGCTCACCATTCCTCCCAGCATACCGCTGCCTGCGCAGAGCAAAAAGACTGTAACTGAATTATTTGCCACATCCTGTACACTGCGGTTCACGGCAAAGGATACTCCCGCAAGCACTGCAAAATAAAGAATCCCCATCAGCAGCCCCCACAGGAACCTTCTGCTCTGAGCCCGCTTCCCGGCCATAACCCCTGCCAGAAATGTTACAATTATGTAAATTGCAATAATACAGATGTTCACTATGTTCTCTTTCAGCCCGAAGCGGTACAGCATCAATGCCAGCAGAAGCAGAAGCCCCGCTGTCAGCACATATGAAACCAGCAGGCATTTCAGCATAAAAATAACGCTTTCACCGCTTCCCCTGTCTTTCTCCCCCGTATTGCCCTCCCGCCTCCTCGGCGCCAGCCTCCCCGTCCTTTCCATATACACATGCTCCTTTTGGTATTTTCCTATTTATATATATATTCCCTTTTCCAAAAGAAATGCATATGGCTGTACAGGAGAAGAAAAATTCAAATACAGAAATGAGATATTTCCAACCGTTTTTCCAGGCAGTCCCTTATTGCCGACGGTTCCTTATCTTAAAAGTGCCAATCAGTTCTTTTAACAGGCCGGACTGCACAGACAGTTCCTCACTGGCCGCCGCACACTCCTGGCTGGTCGCCGAATTGTTCTCCACTACCGCGGAAATCTGTCCGACGCCAATGGCAACCTGTTCCATCGCCGTTGTCTGCTTCTCCACCTCTTCCACTACCTTCTCCATCCTCGTCGTCACATTGCCGGCAAGCTCCCCTGTCCGCTCCAGTGCCTCCGAAACTTTGTCCATTGCTTTACCGCCTTCCGTAATTGTTGCGGCAGAACGTTCGATTAAATCCTTTGTCGTCTTGGCCGCCGCATCCGACTTCGAAGCAAGGCTGCTGATTTCGTCAGCCACAACTGCAAACCCCCTGCCGGCAGCGCCGACTCTCGCCGCCTCCACGGCCGCGTTCAGCGATAAGATGTTGATCTGGAAGGCAATGTTCTCTATCGTTGCAATAATGGTGCCGATCTGTTTAGAATCCCCGGCAATACGATCCATTGATTCACCCAGTTCCTTGACGCTCTCTATACTGATGCCAAGCTGTGCGCCTGCCTGTTCGACAAACCTGCCGACCTCCAGGGCCGCATCGGAAGTCTTCCTCGCCCCCTCTGAGATATTGGAAACCGTAGTGGAAATTTCAGTAACCGCACTGGCCTGCTCCGTCGCCCCCTGTGCCAGGGACTGTGCGCTGGCGGACACCTGATCCGATCCGTTGGCAACATGCCGGGAACTGACCGCAATCTGCCCTATCGTCTGGTTCAATCCGTCAAGAATACTCTCCATGGATTTTTTAATCGCCAGGAAATCTCCTGTATAATCCTGCTGCGTGTTCTGCGTCAGATCCCCCTTTGCAATGGCTCCAAGCACACTGGATATCTCGCCGATGTAAGAACGGAGATTACCGATAGTATTTTCAAATATTTCCCCCAACAGGCCGATTTCATCATTCGAGCGGACACCGATTTGGATTTCACCGCCGTCAGCCAGCCCCAGTTCCCCC
Source organism: uncultured Lachnospiraceae bacterium (assembly GCA_947385425.1). Classification (GTDB taxonomy): domain Bacteria; phylum Bacillota; class Clostridia; order Lachnospirales; family Lachnospiraceae; genus Kineothrix. The sequence continues at coordinate 18,103 of CANDKY010000089.1, forward strand.
TTCTCCAGCCGTACCGCCGCCTGCGTGATCTTCCCGAGAGGAGCCGAAACCTTCACTTTTAAATATACCCCCATGAGAATAATGCAGACAATAATTACCGCAGCGCTGATCATAGTGGCATAACTGATGATTCTGGCAGTCTCCTCCTCCGCCTCTGCTATGGATATCCCCGCAAAAATCAAACCGTCAATCCCTCCGTCGTCCCCCCTGGTCGGAACATAGGAGCACAGGTATTTCACACCTAAAATATCCGCCTCGCCTACATAAGTCTGTCCCTGCTTCAATACAATATCATTCAAATTAGAAGCCAGCTTGGTTCCGACTACCCGCTCCCCGTTCTGAACCACCGTGCTGTATGCTCTCGTATCCCCCTCAAAAATGGTAAATTCACAGCCCATACGCTCCTTCAGCCCGTCCAGCAGCAGATTAAGGTCGTCGCCGGCAGATATTCTGTCCAGCTCACGCGCAAGCATATTTGTGCCGTTCGTACAAATCTTCTTCTGCATACTCCTTACCAGAGAATTGTACATCTGAACGCAGACAGCTACCGCGAAAACAACGGAAATGATCTGCATAACTACTACAACACCTCCGACCTTTCTCCCGATGCGTCCGCTCTTCTTTCTGTTTTTTGCCATCTGTACTTTTTCCATCCGTTCTCACCTCATTCTAAAATATTATAATGGTATCCATACCCCACCCGGCCGGAAATCAGAACCCCTCCGCCTGCCCCGCACCATCGCGGCGTACACCGGCACGGCCCGCGCAAAGAACCTCTAAGTGCCGGATGGAACGAGCGCCGGATTCCATTACTGACTATATTATAACATAGGTAAAATATTTTAAAAGACCTTTATTCCATCTTTAAAGCACTCGAAATACTTTATGGTTATTACAGTCCGCTCCGCGCACAGGGCGGGGAGTGGACCAATGTCATTAACTTAAGAAAAAAATGCTGTCAAACGCAAGGGAAGCATTTAA
>CANDKY010000090.1 GCA_947385425.1 uncultured Lachnospiraceae bacterium
TTTCACGCGGAAAAACGCCGGGAAAGAGGCGTTTTTCCAGGTTTTTCATGGCTGGATTTGGGCTGCCGCAGGGCGGCAGCATTTTTCCGGGTTTTTCATGGCTGGTTTGTTCTGCTGTGGTGCGGTAATGTGCCGGCTTAGGAAAGAGGCGTTCTTCCAGGTTTTTCATGGCTGGGTTTGTGCTGCCGCAGGGCGGCAGCATTTTTCCGGGTTTTTCATGGCTGGTTTGTGCTGCTGCGGTGCGGCTATGTGCTGATTAGTGTGGAATCAGAGGTTTCACCATCTTGATTTGAGGACCCGCCGGGGCGGGCGGATGGGAGTTTGTATGGGAACAGAGTTTAGTGAAATTTCCGGCAGGCCGGAGATTTATGAAAATATTCCGGATGGGGAGGGGAATCCGGGGATTCGTTTTCTTACCGATTTCTGGCAGGAAAAGTATCTTCGGGAATATATCCGTGAAGGCGGCAGTAAGATAAAGTTTGTTACAGGGCGGTCCGGCAGCGGCAAAACACATTTTCTGCGCCTGATGGCATCGATTGCACGGGAGGAAAATTATAAGGTGGCCCGGTTCTCCGCCAGGGATGTCTGGATGCATGATTTCAGGGAAATTTATGTGGAAATTTTCCGCCAGTGCGATATTATGGAATGCCTGGAAGCGGCCAGCCGCCATCTGATACAGGAGATGGGGTTTGATGTGCAGGAAATCCCCGCAGGGCTCCGGTTTATCGATTATCTGTCACAGAACGGTTCGGGCGATGCTTTGACAAAGCGTGAGATCCGGTCGCAGCTTAGGCAGATGTTTTTGGAGAACCCTCTTTTGGATAATAACTTTGCTTTGGCCTGCAGCATGCTCACGGGGAGTATTCTGGGGTATCCTGTTTTGGAAGAGCAGAACAGGGAGATGCTTCTTTCCTGGCTGGAGGGGGATCGGAACGTGAAACTGTCCCAACTGCGCGCCATGGATTTTTACCCGAGCCGCGTGACAAAATATAATGCCAGGCATATGCTGCGTTCCCTGGCGGAAGTGATACGGATGGGCGGTTATTCCGGCCTGTTTATCGCGATAGACGATATGGAGGTTCTTGTCAGCCGTTCCAGCCTGGAGCAGGTGCATTATACGAAAATGAAGAGGGAGGATACCTATGAGAGTATCCGCCAGCTTATTGACGATATTGACAGTATGAAAAACATTATGTTTGCCTATGCTTTTGGCCGGGAACTGCTGGATAACGAAAACGCAGGGCTGAAATCTTACCAGGCTTTGTGGATGCGGATACAGAATGAAATTGTAGGGGAACGTTTTAACCGGTTTGCAGATATGGTGGATATGGACAGGCTGGCGGCGCAGGAATATACGCCGGAAATTATTGCCGCTATTTCCGAAAGCATGGCAAAGGCACAGAACAGTTCCAGTGTGTCGGCACTGGACCGGGAGGCGGCAGGGCAGCTTGCCGCCCGCGCGCATACCGGGACGGTGGGTATTCCGCGGCTGATTCAGATGGCAATGCAGGAGGTGAATGCCGATGTATGATATGGAAGCCAGACATATAATTGAAGCATTGCGCTCAGGCGTCCCTTCCCGGGCGGTGGGCCAGTATTTTTCCGAGGCGCGCCCGAAAATAATGAAGGAGATTTCCGATCGGCTGGATATGGTATGCGAGGAAGGGAAATCCAGCGGGATGGTGATCAGCGGAAAGTACGGGGAAGGGAAGACGCATTTGCTGAATACTGTGTTCAATCTTGCCCATTCCAACCATATGGTGGTTTCTTACCTGTCGCTGAGCAAGGAAACGCCTATGGACAAGCTTTATCTCGTATACCAGAAGCTGATCCGGAATACCTATCTGCCCAAACGGCAGCAGCCGGGCTTTATGCATGAACTGGAGAAAATATCCGCGAACAGCCCGGTGGCGAACGAGATGCTGATTTATGCGCTGAAGCATTTGGAGACGGACAAGCTGTATTATCTCTTCCGTTCTTATCTTAATACGGAGGATGCGGACGAAAAGTTTCTGTTACAGGCGGATCTGGAAGGGGATTTTATGGCCAATGTGCCTTTGAAAAAGATTTACCGGCGTATTTTTGACCAGCCGGTAAAGTATAATACGAATTTTACGAAAACAAAGCATTGCGGGGATTATATTTCCTTTATGAGCCATTTGTTTACTCAGTTAGGCTACCATGGGTGGGTGATTCTGATGGATGAAACAGAGCTGATGGGACGGCTGGGGAAGAAGGCCAGGCTGAATGCTTACCGTAATATGGCGCAGTTCCTGCTGCCGGAGCGGTGCCCGGAGGCGGCATTCAGCATTTTTGCATTAAGCGCTTCCTATGTGGAGGATGTGGTTGAGGGGAAACATGAGTATGAAAACCTGGCCGAGGTTTATCCCGATCAGCAGGAACCGGCGAAAACGGTCCTGGATCTGTTGGTAAGGGCTCCCCAGCTTCTGCCTCTGACGAAGGAGGAAATCAATGAGGTATTGTGCAAAATACAGGATTTCCATGGCAAGGCTTATGGCTGGACGCCGAATCTATCCGCTGCTTCCCTGGCGGAATCGACCCAGGCGGGGGGATATCTGCTGCGCACCAAGATCCGCGCGGCCATAGAGTTTCTGGATCAGCTTTACCAGTATGGGAAAGCCGGACGGACGACTGTTAATGAGCTTGGGGAGGAATCTTTTGAAGAGGATGTGCCGGTGATAGAGGATTTTTAGGGAAGGCCGGTTATTTATTTGAGATGAATGGGAACTGTTAAAGTAACCTGTGCAGACTGTCAAAAAGAAATGGTTTGCACAGGTTATTTTTGCGCAGTTTTTTACTTCCTTTTGTTAGTGGCATAAATAAATCTGATAGGAAATATAGCTGCTATTATTATTTAAAACATATGTAGCAATATCTGAAGCAATGAGAATGTATCCTATAGAGTATGTTAAAATACTCTATAGAGTTGGCAAGGCGGGGGAAAATATGTATAATAAGAAAATAAAATATTTAAGGATTTATATGTATACAGTCTGCAGAACGGAAAGGAACAGATATGCAAGCTCAAAGAGATGATGGGGTCATTCGTGAAGTGGGATATGGTAATAACTTTGGATATGTTTTGGAGGATGAAACATTATTTGAAAGTACAGGCTATAAATTTTTACAGAGCCAAAGCGAAAGGTTGTTTTTGCCGTGTATGAAAATCCTTTATAATGGAAAAATTCAGTTATTTTATATTACGGAGGAGTATAGCCCGCTACCGGTATTGCTTACAGGCATAACTTCTGATTTATTTATAAATATAGCGGCCAATATTTTAGCCGGAATAACGGAAATCAGGAATAATGGATTTCTTTCCTGTCAAAATATTGATATTTCATGGGATAAAATATTTGTTGATAGAAATACATTAAAAGTAAAGTTTGTATATTTGCCATTGCGTTTGAAACAGTATGGCAGTTATGCAGAGTTTGAAAATGTATTCAGATCTAACCTTATCAAACTTGTCCGTAAGGTGTTCGTGGAACCGGATGGTAAATTGGAAGAATTAATAGCATTACTGATGAATGCGGTTATGAAAATGGAAGATATAATGGAAAATCTATTCCGTGACAAGTTAAAGAGTATCTCTTCATCACAGAATGACGCGGATGTGAGCGGATCGAGGCCGCAGGCAGTATCATCCGGGAAGTTGGTATCTGTCAATGGGATGCAATATTTTGAAATCGAGTTAGACAAGAAAGAAATAATACTGGGAAAAAAACCGGGGATGGTAGATATAGTTATTCCGTTCAATGAAAAGATCAGCAGGAAACATTGCAGGATTTATCAGGAAAATTGCAGTTATTATATATTAGATGAAAACAGTACAAACGGGACATATGTAAACAAAGTAAGAGTGGGGAGGATACAGCCTGTTGAAATGAAAAAAGGCGATATGATCAGTCTGGCGAATAGTGATTTTAAGTTTGTATGAAGGGGTATTTGAATGGAAAAGGCAAGGGTGATTATTGCGGATACAGACATAAATTACATAATTCCGCTGCAGTTGAAATTTGTGAAAGAACTTTGGGGGCAGATAAGGCTTGAGATTATTACGGACAGAGATTACTTTAAGGAACTTTTCATGAAGCCTCAGGAAGCAGAAATACTGATGGTTTCGGAAGAAATGTATGATCCTTCGCTGCGGAAACATAATGTAAGCCTGTTCCTTATGACAGAACAGCCCGGGGAAGGCAGTGCAGTGCAGTCTGATATGGTGAGGATATATAAATATGTAAGTGTGAAAGAAATATTTGATAAAACGGCAGGCCGGCGTATCGGGGCTTTTCACCTGGCGGAGCGGTTAAAGAAGGAGACTCAGGTTATAACATTGGCTTCCGCTTCAGGAGGCGTTGGAAAAACTACATTGGCAATGGGGATAGGCTTATATCTTGCCAGGGAAGGGAAAAGAGTGCTGTATGTGGATGCAGAACATATAAATACTTTCGGAAGCAAGCTCGGCAACCAGTCTGCGGTAACTGCACCGGATGTATACAGGAAACTGGCACAGGGGGAGAAGCGGATATACCAGGATATAAAGCATGTGGTCAGGAGAGAAATATTTGATTACATGCCGCCGTTGAAAGCGGCTCTTATGTCTTTGGGGCTGGATCTTTCGGTTTATGAGAAACTGGTTTTATCCGCAAAGGAAAGCGCGGATTATGATTTTATACTGGTGGATACATCAAATGCTTTTGATCTTTATAAAGCGGGGCTTATGGATATTTCCGACAAGGTAATTATTGTTTTGCAGCAGGGCAAAAATGCTGCTTATGCCGCAAAAACTTTTGCTGAAAATGTAAACGGGATACATGCGGAGAAATATGTGTTTGTATGCAATAAATATGAAAAAGGGAAATATAATGCGCTGACTTCGCCGGAACTGGCCGGAAAATTTACGGTCAGCCAGTATATTGAAAATTTTGCGGATTCAGAGGAAGCAGATATGGAAAAGATGTCCCGTGTTCCGGCCATAGGGCAATTATCGCTTTTGTTATAGTTAATAGAAATTCCGCTTCCGGCCCTGCAAAAGCTTTTGTATATGGCTTTGCCAGGAGCCGGAAGCAGTAATTTGTTATGCCGTTTACAATAATATAAAGCCGGTCAGAAAGACGGAAAGGAACGGATAACCATGAAAAAAACAGCGGTTATTATTTTAGATATAAAAGAGAAAGGGCTGTTGCGGGATATTGAGGTGCCGCTGGACATTACGGTATATGATCTGGTAACAGGGCTGAATACTGCTTATCAGCTCGGGATTGATGTGGAAGACGTCCGCAACTGCTACTTAAGGATGGACAATCCGATTGCTTTATTACGCGGGGATAAAATTCTGAGAGATTATGGGATGCATAATTGCTCTGTAATCCATATTGGAAACGGATGACCTGTCCCGGGGAGGTAATAAAAAGAATAATGAAAAAAATGCATAAACTCGTTTTGTACAACAAAACGGTATACAGGGAAACAGCCTTATCGGAAGATTGCAGGGAATTAACTGTCGGGACACTTTACGGGAATGACATCAGGCTGAAAAAAGAACTGTTTTTTGACGATTTTGGGCTGACTATTCTGAATCATGATGATTTATGGGAGGCGGAATGTTCATCCAATGTCTTTATTAGCAGCGGTGATTCACGAAAATTGCTGCGGGTTCCGTTGGAACATGGGGATGAATACGGACTCAGGTACCAGGGTTCGGACAGTGATTTCTTAAAAATATTATTTTTGATTGATTTTGATTACGGACAAAAAAATATCCCGACCTGATCCCTTTTCCGGAACAGAGAGATATGGTATTAGGTTCTGATGTTAACAGTGATATTTATATCAACAGCCCCTATGTGAAAAATGATTGTATTGTATTCAGAAAGGATGTGCAAGGGCTGCATCTGGATATAAAATTTTCCGCATATGGGGTGTATGTGAATGGAATCAGGGCAGAAAAGGAAGCACTGTTAAAAGAATATGATTTTTTTTCCGTTGCCGGCTATTATTTCTGTTATAAAGAGGGGTGCCTGTATACGGATATGGATGCTTCCATTGTTCTGAACGGGTTGGGGAGCCACAGAAAAAAGAAGGAATCCTGTTTTGAATATCCGTTATTTAACAGAAGCACAAGAATCCATTCTGTAGTGCCTAGTGAACCCATACCGATCCTGGATCCTCCGGATAAACCGGAAAAACCGAAAGATAATTTATGGATGTCCCTGCTGCCATCGATTGCCATGCTGGTGCTGACGGTGGTTGTGAGGGGATTTATGGGCAATGGGAGTACTTTTGTCATATTCAGCGCCTGTACGATCAGTATCGGAATTGTTACAAGTATCATGACCTTTTTACAGGGGAAAAAAGAATACAGGGCAGGCATACGGGAGCGTGAAGAAAGATACAGGGAATATATTACCGGAAAATGCAGTTATATAGAGTCTGCGAGAGGGAAGGAAAGGGAAATCTTAAATAGTATTTATCCGGAAGCGGAGGAAATAATACAGAATGGGGAAACTTTTTCCAGGATGCTTTTTGACAGGATGCCCGGAGATGAAGATTTTTTATGCGTCAGGTTGGGAACCGGTCTGACGGAAGCGATACGCAGGATTGATTATAAACGGCAGGAAAAGTTTGTAACGGATGATGAATTGGCATATATTCCCGGAAAGCTGGTGGAAAAATACCGGTATCTGGACGGGAATCCGATTGTCCTGGAGCTGAAGGAGGCAAATGCGGTCGGGATAATAGGGAGCATGCAGGACCGCAGCCGTATGGTACGGAATATGATTGTTGATCTGATGGCGCGCCATTACACGGACAATGTGAGATTTTATTATATTATGGATGAGTCCTGGAAGGAGAGTTTTGCCTGGGTGAGGTTTGTACCGCAAGTACAATGTGAAGGGAAATATATACGGAATATTGCCTGTGATGCGGACAGCAGGACAAATGTATTTGAAAATCTGTATAAGGAATTTTCGGAGCGCCTGGAAAGGGGGGAGGATTCGGAAAGGCAGCATATTTTGGTTTTCGTCCTGAACGGAACCCAGCTTATGACACATCCTCTGTCAAGATTTATCCCGATAGCGTCTGTTATAAACACAACATTTGTGTTTATGGAGGAATATGGGGAGAGACTGCCTGCCTGCTGTTCCCGACTGGTATATGTGTCCGGTGCGGAAGGCAAGGTAATCAGGGCATCTGACGGCAATGAGACGGCCTTCTCTTACAGAGAGATTCCCGAATACCTGGCGGAGAGACTGGCAATATGTCTTTCGCCGGTATATTGTGAGGAGATTAATCTGGAGGGAAACCTGAAAAAGAATATTTCGTTGTTTGAACTGTTGGGAATTTACAGTGCGGAGGATTTGGATCTTACAAAAAGATGGGAGGCTGCGCAGACGTACCGTTCTTTGGCGGCACCCCTTGGCGTGAAGGCAAAGGATGAAGTAGTCAGCCTGGATGTTCATGAGAAAGCGCATGGTCCCCATGGGCTTGTGGCGGGGACGACAGGTTCCGGGAAATCCGAGATTCTGCAATCCTATATTCTTTCGATGGCTACCTTATATCACCCGTATGAAGTCGGATTTCTGGTGATAGATTTTAAGGGCGGGGGAATGGCAAATCAATTCACGGCATTGCCGCATTTGATGGGAATTATCACAAACATTGACGGGAAACAGATTAACAGGTCTCTGCTGTCCATCAAGGCGGAGCTGCTAAAGCGGCAAAGCTGCTTTGCGGAAGCGGAGGTTAACCATATTGACAAATATATTATGAAATACAAGAATGGCGAAGTGCAGGTACCGCTTCCTCATTTGATTATTATAGTGGATGAATTTGCGGAGTTAAAGGCGGAATATCCGGAGTTTATGAAGGAACTGGTATCCGCGTCGAGAATCGGCCGCAGTCTGGGTGTGCATCTTATTCTTGCCACACAGAAACCATCCGGACAGGTCAGCGAACAGATTTGGAGTAATTCAAGATTCAAACTATGTCTGAAAGTGCAGAGCCCTGAAGACAGCAATGAAATGATTAAGTCCCCTTTGGCGGCGGAAATAAGAGAGCCCGGACGGGCATACTTTCAGGTAGGGAATAATGAGATTTTTGAATTATTCCAGTCAGGATACAGCGGGGCAGCGGAAAAGTATTCGGAAGACGTCCTTGCATCAAGGGAATTTCAGATATCGGAAATTTCCTTTGAAGGGAAGCGCAAGTGTATATATAAACAGAAAAGTAATGAGGACAGCCGGTCGAACAGGACGCAGTTGGAAGCCATAGTATCTTATATTGACGGATACTGCAGGGAAAGAGACATACGCAGGCTTGGCAGTATATGCCTGCCGCCTTTGGAAGAAGTGATTGCCTTTCCGGATGTAATCAGGGAAAGGGACAGTTTGGATACCATTGTGGATATTGGTATATTGGATGATCCGGACAGGCAGCGGCAGATTGTTACTTCCATGAACCTGACACAGGACAATACGATAATCATCGGGGCTTCCCAGTATGGAAAAACCAATCTGCTTCAAACGGTGATAAGAGGATTGGCAGCGGCATACAGCCCGGAACAGGTAAATATTTATATTCTTGACTTTGGCTCTATGGTTTTGCGCAGCTTTGAGAATTTGTGTCATGTAGGGGGAGTGGTAGTATCGTCAGAGGATGAAAAGTTTAAAAATCTTATAAAACTTTTGTTGGAGGAAATGGCGGTACGGAAAGATAAAATGATGAAAGCAGGGGTGAGTTCCTTTGCCTCCTATCGGGAAGCCGGGAAGGATGACCTGCCGCAGATTGTACTGATGATTGATAATTTTACTGCGGTGAAAGAGTGTTATCTGCAGGAGGAAGATCCTGTTCTGCAGATTTGCAGAGAGGGCATATCGGTCGGCATCAGTGTCATTATCAGTAATTCGCAGACGACAGGACTTGGTTACCGTTATCTGTCCAATTTTTCAAAACGGATTGTTTTTTACTGCAATGAAAGCGGTGAATATTCCAACGTCATTGAACGGTGCAGAATCATGCCGGACAATGCGGCTGGAAGGGCGCTCACGGAAATCAATAAAGAAATCTATGAACTGCAGACATATTTAAGCTTTGAGGGGGAAAGGGAGATTGAACGTGTTTCCAATATGAGGACATTTGCACAGGCATGCAGTCAGGGATATGCGGTAAGGGCGAGACGTATTCCGGAAATACCGGAAGTATTGGGCGAGAAAGTGTTTGCGGAGGAATTCGGGATTTGCCGGACGGACACTTATACGGTACCGGTGGGATTGTCGTATGAAAACATATCACCGATAAATATTGATCTGCTTACGCAGGGATGGTTTGCCATTCTTGGCCGGAGAGGCGGCGGGAAGAAGAATCTTTTGAAGATTATATTGGATCAATTGTGCAGGAACCTTTTTGCATGTCCGTCGGAAGTATATATTATAGATGCCGTTGACCGGGGACTTGGTATATTTAAGGAGTCGGGAATTGTGAAAGAATATACGATTGATGCATCGGATCTGGTTCTCTATATGGAGGAAATTTATGAGGAGCTGTCTGTGCGCTACCGGGAGATTGCAGCCGGGAATATGGAGCTGACGGACGAGCCGTTAAAGCTGGTGGTGGTGCGTAATATGGATGCGGTAGAGAATCTTTGCAAAAATTCCGCGGCAATGAACCAGTACCGGGAACTGGCCGGGAGACTTAAATCCATGAAAATATGTTTTATTTACATGGATGTTGCCAATGCGCCCGTTGGTTATAATGCACCGGAAATTTTAAAGGCTATAAAAGATAACCGGAACTTTTTCTTTTTTGATGATTTGCAGAATCTTAAGGTATGTGATATACCGGTGGCTACCGTCCGGAAGTTCAGGAAGAAAATAATGTCGGGGGATGGCTATTGGCTGGCAGGAAATGAGGTATTAAAAGTAAAAACAGTAAAAAGTCTGTGAGGTGACGGGATGGCAGTACAGTATTTGGATGTGGAGGGGATAACAGATGCGGCAAAAGCTTTCAGGGACAGGATTGACAGGTTTGACCAGTGTGTAATCAGGATGGACCGCGCAACGAACCGGGTTCTGCAAAACTGGGTTGGGGCAGGGAGGAATCAGTTTGAGACGCAGATGGACCTGATGAAAAGGCAGTTGGATGATATCTCCGAGGGGTTATATGACATATATCATGCGCTTGTGGATTCGGAAGCGGGGTATATTGATGAAGATGAGGCTGTGGCGAAACAGTTTAGCATTTCAAGGTTAGCGTGAAAAGAAGTTCTAAAGTGGTAAAGAACACCACTTAAGAACTTCTAGGGTTTGCCATGCATAGCATGGGCAAACCCGTTTCACGCGGAAGAATGCCCAAAAGGCGGGCATTCTTCCAGGGTTTTCCATGAATGAAGAGAAGTTCTAAGGAGTCAAAGGATGCCGCCTGAGAAGTTCCGGGTTTTTTCAGGGCGGGGGTTGTGATGCGGGGGTATGGTGGTTGGAGTGTAAAATGAGGAGGTGGGAGATTGAGCAGTGCATATTATAAGCGGTTGTTGTCAAAGGCGCAGGATGAATTGAAGAAGTATAAGAAGAGGAAGGGGGAATTGGAGGCGATTTGGTCTTATTATGGTTCCTTTGATTCGGATGCGTCGGAGTTGAATCAGTATTACGGAAGGGCCTCCGGTTTTATACAGGAGGCGGTAAAAATATCCGGCGGGTCGGTGGATGTAAGGGAACTGTGGGGAAAGCTGGATTGGGGTTCCAATGACGGGAATTTATCCAGTTCCAGGACTTATGTGAACATTGAACTGACAAGGGTTAGCAATAAAATCAGGGAATTGAATGACCAGATTGCATATTTAAAAAGAATGATAGAGAAGGAAAAGGCCAGGGAAAAGGCAGGGAAAGCTTAAAAGGAGGCAGATATAGTTGGGGGCAGTGATTTCGTTAGATTATGGTGCAATGGATGAAGCGGGGAGGGCAGCGGGGAATGCGGCGAAGAAGTGCAGAAGTTATGCGGAAAATATTAATAAGAAGATTTCAAAAAAGGTAAGCAGCCTGACATTGGGAGGAAACGGAAATACGGCGCAAATTGATTATTTTGCCAGGTGTAAGATAAATGAACTGAACCAAAGGATACCCCGCTATGAGGAGTTTGCAACAAAGGTGGCAAATGCGAAATCGTATGCGGAATCAACGGATAAGAATGTTTCCGGATATATAAGAAAGGCAGCAAATGATTTCCGAAAATCGCATGATATGAAAGTTGGTATCATATCTGAGTTTTTCGCATGGGCAACGACAACTTTGCTGAATAAAACAACTTTTGGGCGATGGCTGAACCAGATTACAAGGACAGCAGATGCATGGCTGGATATGGCAAAGAGAAATTTTAAGAACTGGTATGAACTGGATGGGGGGAAATACATAATTAAGGCAGCCCTGGCGGTAGTGGGTACGGTTATTGCGACAATTTTTCTTGTTACAGTGGCCTGGCCGGTTCTGGTGAGTGCAGTTTCCGTATCCCTTTGGACGGCTGTTACGGCGGCGGCAACTTATGTAGCGGCGGTCATAGCCGTGGCGGACGGCGTTGTGAAAAGTGTGAACAGCATAAAGGCGGTAGCTGAGTTTCAGGATGACCCGGGATGGGCGAAACGTTTCGGCAGCTTTACATCGCTTTCCGAGTATATGCGCAAAACAAATTTTCATGTACCGTTTTTGGATAAAATATCCAATATTGCAGCTAATATTATAGAGGTTGTTAAAGTGGCAGCGGAGATTATAGGATTAGCGGATTTGATTCAGAATGGAATAAAGGTAGTGAAAGTGATAAAAGAAAACGGAATAGGAAAGATGTTTAATAAGGTGCATTTCCAATCTCCCGGCGGAAAGATTACGATTGGCACAATAAAGCACGGAATGAAAAATGTAATCAGGAATGCAGGCCAGTTAAAGGAAATGATAACATCTACAAATATTGCACGGTTAAAAACCTTTTATGAGAAAAATTCTATAATGTCGGATTTTTATAAAGGCCTAAAGAAAGGGGAAAAGGTGATAAAGACGGTGGACTCTTTGGCTGAAAAGGGTATAAAGGGGGAGATAAAAGAAAGAATGGAAAAGATTATCAATAAAAAAATAACGTATCAGTATGTGCCAAGATCAGTAGATGTATCTAAAAAAATGAAAGAGAGAATAAAAACTCATAAACCTGTCTGCAAAATAGCGTTTGAAGGCGGCGGGGGTTACAGTTGGTAACAGATGAGGACATGTAGGGCGGTCGCATTATCAGACGACGGGAAAAGACGAAAGGGTAAAGATATATGGAAGATATGAAAGAAAAACACGGCAGGGAGGAAGAGATATCGGATGCCCGGGAATATCTGCAGATGGGACAGGTCTTACTGGGGACGGAAAAGTACGAGGAAGCAATTATATTTATTGATAAAGCTTTGGGGTTGGAGCCGATGAACCTGGATGCTTACCTGTCGAAAGGAATTGCTTATGCCAGCCTGGACGATTATGCAAAGGCAAAGGAGTGTTTTAAGCGGGTAGTAAAAATTGATAAAAAATCAGCGGATGCTTATTTTCAACTGGGAAATATTGCATTCCTGGAAGATAATTTCCAAGAGGGAATGGCTGATTATAACCAGGCTATTGCATGCGGCTATAAAGATGCGGCATTGTATTACAATTTAGCGTTGGTCTATGAGGGACAGAATAATATGGAGGAGGCAATCCGGCATTATACAAAGGCGTTTACTCTGGATGGAACGAACCCGGAATATTTAATAAGGAAAGCTTCCTTACAGATTATGATGGCAAAGTATGAGGAAGCATTGCAGGTTTTGGAAAAAGTAAGGAACCTTTTCCCGGACAGTTTTGAAGGGTATCATCTGACGGCGGCGGCTTACACTCTGATGGAAAAGTACGATGAGGCAGATGAGGTTTTGCGTAATGCCCTGGAATTATTTCCGGACGATATGGATATCCTGTTTGACCGTCTGCGAGTTCTCATTACAAAAGGAGATGCGGAAAGCGCTTTGGGTATACTGCAGGATGCAAAAGATAAGGAATGCAGTCCCGCTCAAAGAAAAGAGATTTTGTTAAATGAGGCAAAACTGAAAGGACAGATGGAACAACCCGAGGAGGCAGTGCTGTTGTTACAGGAAGCTATAGCAATAGAAGATGGGGATCAACTGGATTCGGAAATCAGATATTTGTTATTAAATGCGCTTCTTATTCAAAAAGATTTTCAGGCAATGTACGAGATTGCAAAGAAGATAGATAAAGACGATATTACGGATCCATATAATCTCAGCGGGATGTATTATGAATGCATTGCAATGAAGGGGAAGGGGGATGATGGATATGAAAAGGCTTTTGAGGATGCTATAAGATATTACAGGAATATTTCCCTTGAAGATCCTGCGCGTGTGGATGCATTTTTGTTCCGGGCAATGTGTAACCGGGAGATAAGGAAGTATGATAAAGCTTTGGAATGTGTGGAATATGTGCTTTTAGTGCAGCCGGACAATGCGCAGCTTCATCAAATCAGGGGGAATATTTTATCGGAACAGGGAAAGGCGGAAGAGGCGAAAGCAGAATATGCGGAAGCACGAAATTTGGGGTTAAGCCATATTTTTCCAGGGATGACGGTTTAGATTGTTTGGAAGAATGCTTTTGTGTAAAGGCAGGGACAGGAGGGGCTGTATGCCAAATTTAAAATATGATACGGATACGATGCGTCAGGTGGCGGCGGATTATATTGATACGGCCAACACATTGACCGGGTTAGGGCGGGATTTAGAAAAGCAGATTGCTGATTTAAGGAATATATATTGGAAGAGTGACGCAGGGGCCGGGTTTCAGGAAAGGTATAAGGAAGGCTGGCTGAATAATGTGAATAAGTATGCTGCAGTATTGCAGGAAATGTCTGCAGAATTGAATAAAGCCGCCGAGGATTATGACAGGGTAACGGCCAAACTGCGGGAAATTGAAGGTGTTTTTGTTTAATGTTGCTATTAAGGGTATTTTGCCTTTAATGAAATACAGGAGAAAGGAGGATAAAGGATATGGCATCAATAAAAATGACACCACAGGAACTGAGGGATTCGGCGGCTTTCTTAAAGGGGAAGCGTGAGGAAATCGTCCAGGCGGTTAACGCTATCAAGGGCAGGGTTGATTCCACGACTGCAGACTGGGAAGGCGCCGCACAGTCATCGTTTATTGCATCTTTTGAAGAGATGCTTCCCATGCTGACGGAAAGTTTTCCGCAGACGATTGAAGGGATTGAAAGTATGCTGACGGGCGCAGCGGATGCATTGGAAGAGGCTGATTCCCAAATTGCAAGCGCATTTAAATGATAGCGTTTATGGGAAACGGCTGGAACGCAGGGCGGGATCTTTTGGTATTCCGCCCTGAAAATCAGAAGGATACGGTATATGGGATTGTTTGATAAAAGAAAAAAAGCGAAAAGGAACACCGGGGTATCCATATCAGGGAAGGAACTGACAGAGATATTGGAACGTGCAGCAGATACTGCAGCAGAGGAAATCAATGGGGGATATTATACGCTTGGGCCGGAGATTGTGTTTGAATATGCGGGCAGGGTTCATTTTGCCGGGGTGAAATATGATAAAAAGAGCTGTAAGAAAGAGGGGATGGCAGGGTATTCGGAAAAGTATCTGTCGTTATATTTGGATAAATATATTTTTGGAAGTAAAGAAGCTCTTTACGGGGCAGAGGTCCTGGACGGGGAAAAATTAATGGATATATCGGACGGGATAATAGTAAGCGAAGAATATTTCCAATGAAATCGGAAGTCTGAGGAGACAGAGGGATGAAGAGGGAAAAGGCAGGAAGCATTGTTTTAGGGGTCTGGCTGGCTTTTGTGCTATGTATAAAGGTATTGGCAGCAAATGATGTTGTGGTGGCGGGCGTTTGTACGAACGAGAAAGATATTTCTCTGTATGTGAAAGGCTTAGGGGAAGGGATAATGTCAGTATCATGCCAGATTGGGACAAAGGCAGGGCAGCAGGTGGAATTTGAAGATGCAGCGGGAATGGAAAATGCACCCAAAACATTAATTATGGTGGATAACTCGCTTTCCATCACAGACAGTAACCGGAGGAAAATAGCAGATTTTTTAACGGCATTTGTGGGGAAAAAAGAGGAAAGGGAGCAGATTGCAATTGCGGTATTTGATGAGAAAATAAGATGGCTCACAGAGTTTACGCAGGCCGGGCAGGAACTGGAGGCGGCAGCCGGTTCGATTACCTATCAGGACCAGGAAACCTATCTGACCGATGTATTATATGAGGTTATAAAAAAGGGACAGCTTGGAGCGGAAGACTGTTATAAAAAGATTATAGTAATTTCCGACGGAGTGGATAATAAGGCTATCGGCTATACAAAAGAGGAACTTTACGGACAGATAGAGGAAAAAGCTTATCCGATTTACACTTTAGGATGTGTTTATAAGAATAATGAAGAACAGCTCAAAAACATGTTTGCTCTTTCGCGTATGACGGGAGGGAAGGATTTCCTTCTGGATGAAGCAGACAGTATGGAGGCTGTAGCGGATGAAATCAGGGAAGACAGCAGGGCTGTCCGTTTTTGTATTATACCGGATGCAGAAGAGATGGATGGCAGTATAAACCAGGTTTTATTAACGGTTTCTTGTGCAGATGGAGAACAGAAGATTGAGGCAGGCGTTAAGATGCCTTTTCGGGAAGAAGAAAAAAATCCGGAAACGCAACCGGATATGGAAGAAGAATACGTAGCGCAGCCTGAAGAGGAAGGTATTTTAATGGACAGGAAGATGGCGGTGGGGCTTGTTATTGTTCTTTTGGCAATTGTTTTTCTTTTTGCTTTATTTTTCAATAAAAGAAAAAAGGGGTCGCTGCAGCAACCTCTGATATGTCGGGACGATTCCGGGAAGGACATGGAAAAAACGGAATTGCTGGAAGAGGATGCGGAAAAAACGGAACTGCTGATTGGGAGCGGTGAAGATGAGGAGACTCAGCGAGTGGGCAACAGGCAGTATGTGCTGTATTTGACCGATGAAAAAAATCCGGTTAAGTCCTTTTTTATCCCGGTTAAAGACGCAGTTATCATTGGAAAGCGGAGGCAGGAGGTAAATCTGCTGATTGATTATGACCGGTCAGTGTCCGGCAGGCATTGCCGGATTAGCAGAATAAATGATCGGTTTTATGTGGAAGATATGAATTCAACAAACGGAACTATGTTAAACGGGATTTACATACAGGGGCGGAAAGAGATTTACTCAGGTTGTGTCCTGACGATTGGAAGGCTGGATATGAAAGTGGAGATACGATGCGAATAGAGTATTGCGGTATATGCGACAGGGGGAAGGTACGAAGAGTAAATCAGGATGCCGTTTTTATGGAGGCGCAGGGAGATATGGCATTGTTTGCAGTGGCGGATGGCATGGGAGGGCATCAGCATGGGGAAGTGGCAAGCAATGCCATTATGGCCGGGATGGAGGAATGCTGGAAAGAACTTGCATTTGGGGAGTTTCGAGGGGCATATAATCTTTTCGGGGTATCCTCTTTACAGTTATCAGCAGGGGAGTTTGCAGGGATGGTGTCTGTGTTGAGACGGCATCTGGAGAATGCGAACCGTGCAATTATGGAAAGCTGCAGGAAGTGGGAAATATGTGGTTCTACGGTAGCGGCGCTGCTTATTCATAAAAGGAATTACTGTATTTTATCTTCCGGGGACAGCCGTATTTATTATTTCAATGGCTGGGCCTGTAAGCAGCTCACAGTAGACGACGTGTGGGAAAATCAGCCGGAGGTTGTCCGGCGTTATCACCCTAAACAGAGGAAGATGCATGCAGATTACGGAAAACTGGTTCACGCATTAGGGATTTCGGATACTGCGGCGGTCAGCGGGAAAACGGACACACTCAAAGGCGGGGACAGATTCTTGCTTTGCAGTGACGGGTTCTATAAGATGTGCAATAGCAGAGAAGTACGAAGGATATTGAAAGAGTACAGGGGCAATAGTAACGGGGAGGAGCTGTTGGGGCAGATAAAGCAGATAGTATACGGCAACGGTGCGAAGGACAATGTGTCGGTGATATTGGTGAGGATAAGTGAGATGGGAAGGTAAGGAACTGTGAAAAAATAACTTTGCAATTTATTTGTCTTTTTCTCCGACAGCACAGGGCAAAAATCAGTTACATAGCCCACTATGCGCCTGATTTTTGCCCTGCACTGTCGAAGAAAAATCCTGCATAATTTACTAAAGTTATTTTTTCACAGTTCCTAAGGTACGTAAATGGAAAAAGGAAAGGTATGCCGAAGGAGGGTTTTTGAAATGAAGACAATCAAACAGGGGTTAGCAGTAGTTTTGGCAATGCTGCTGGCAGTATCTCCGCTGCAGGCATGGGCGGGGGAGATTTCGGGGACGGAAAGTACGGAGGATTATGGAAGCCGGCCTGCGGAAGCAGTAGATGCCGGAAAACAGGAAGAGGGGGAGAAAGCGGAAGCAGCGGCTCCCGAAAACCTGGATAATACGGGGGAAGGGGGAATAATAGAAGATGAAAGGAGCGAAAGTGCAGATTTTGCTGAAATGCAGGATAGCGGAAACCTGGAAAGCGCAGGCCCGGCAGAAGCAGCGGAAAGTTGGAATGACGCTGCGGACGAAGTATGCTTCAACACCGGAAGCCATGTATACCGGGTAGGCAGCGCTTCCGCTTCCGGGAATGTGGTTTGGGATGACTGTTTCGGGGAGGACGGGAGCTACACCATAAACATTCCGGAGGAGAACCCTTTCTTCCCGTATGAGGTGCAGTTTACTTATGACGGGCAGACGGAAAACCGGTGGTTCATGACGCCGGGGGACAGCGTGGAGGTGAACGGGCATACGTTCTATGTATCGGCGTATTTCGACCATACGGCTGTGACGCAGATGAGCCTGAATATTGCGGGGGATACCGTGGCGGTTTATCCGGAGGAAAAGGAATTTACCGACGGCGACGGGGCGGAGGCGCTGTCCCTGCTGCCCCTTGAGGAAAGGAAGCTGCGGGCGGATCTGAGGGTTTACACGCCGGCGGAAATGTCGAACGTGTCCATGGCTTCCGTCTTTGCCGGGAGTGAGGAGATTGGGGATACGGACAAGATAGTGTGGCGATATGCGGATTCTGTAGGATATGACTATACCATTAGCGAGTCGGGGGAGAAACTGAATTTAAGCTATGGCACTTATAACTCGGATGCGCTGGTCTGGGAAATGATCGTAGGGGACGCGGACCAGTTGGCGGCCGGTAATATCCGGTATACCGTGCAGTTGGATGTGACACGGTCCGCGCATTGGCTGACACCTGTTGTCTATACGCAGGACAGCGAAGGGAACCGGAAAGAAATTTCGGTGACGGAGTATAGTTACAGGGATTATTATTATAATCTCTATGAAGATTTGTATATACAAAAACATAAGCATCCAATGCCTTTTTTGCTGATTAGTGTCCCGGAGGAAGAGATGGGGACGCAGACGCAGGCTTATATAGGGCTGGATTTTAATTCTTCCATTTATGGGAGTTCAAAATGCGCATCACTGAGGGTGTGGAAGTATGATACGGAACAAAAGAAATATGTGGATATTACGGATCGGATTTGCGGGCAGGATATGACGCAGGCAGATGTCGGGGAAGTTCTCCAGTTAGATAATAACTGGACAACGTCATATATAATATATGCTTATGATGGAGAGGGTAATCAGATTGGGGATGCCAGATTGGGATTGCAATTAAAAAGTGACGGAAGTATATCAATGTCATTGACTTAAGAAAAAAATGCTGTCAAACGCAAGGGAAGCATTTAAGC
>CANDKY010000091.1 GCA_947385425.1 uncultured Lachnospiraceae bacterium
ATGAAGAAAATATTGAAAAAGGGATAGAAAAGGGGATGAAAAAGGGGATAGAGAAGGGGATAGAGAAGGGGAAAATCTATGGAATGGTATCTGCCTACAGGGATTTGGGAGTGCCGGAAAATGAGATATTGAAAAAGGTGCAGGAGAAGCTTCAACTGCCCTTGGAGGAAGCAAAAGAATATTTGTAAAAAGGGATGTAAGCCTGGATCCGGCATAGGGCTGACATGCAGAGGAGTGTATATGAAAGATGCAAAAATACAGTGGCATCCGGGGTTTGTGGCGGCTATGGGCCTGGAGCTGGCAGGGAACCGGGATGACTTGGTATTTGAAAAGGAATATAACTTAAACACGAAGCCGCTGGAAATAGATTTGCTCGTAGTCAGGAAGAATGCCGCTGCTTCCATTTCCAATGAAATCGGGAGACTTTTTAAGGGGCACAATATTATAGAGTATAAATCGCCGGAAGACCATCTGGACATAGATACTTTTTATAAAACGGGGGCATATGCCAGCCTTTACAAGTCCTACGGGAAGACAGTGGATGAAATAAAGGCGGATGACATAACGGTATCCATTGTCAGGGAAGCAAGGCCGGATGGGCTGTTCCAGTACTTAAAAGGGCATGGGTATTCCATGGAAAACCGTTATAAGGGGATTTATTATATAGAAGGGAAGGTATTGTTCCCGACCCAGATTGTTGTCACAGGGGAACTGGAAAAGGAAGGGCATATCTGGCTTAAGGCGCTGTCAGGGAAATTAGGGAAAGAGGAGATGAGGGGCTTACTGGACGGGATAAGCCGCCTGACGGAAAAAATGGACAGGGAGCTGGCGGACGCAGTGCTGGAAGTAAGTGTAGTGGCGAATAAGCAGGTAATTAGAGAACTGATAGGAGATGAAAAAATGTGCCAGGCGTTAATGGAGATAATGGAACCGTTCATGCAGCAGCGTGATGAAGAAAATATTGAAAAAGGGATAGAAAAGGGGAAAATCTATGGGATGGTATCTGCCTACAGGGATTTGGGAGTGCCGGAAAATGAGATATTGAAAAAGGTGCAGGAGAAGTTCCGACTGCCCTTGGAGGAAGCAAAAGAATATCTGTAAAAGGCATCAAAAAAGCAACCGCACCGATCAAAGCCGAAGTTGCTTTTTGATAAGTAACTATTAACCAAGGTGAGCTGTGGGGTACGGCAGTGCCTTTCACATACTCCTTTTTGCTTAATTCCTATTTTAATTCAATACCCTTTTTTAAATTTTTAAAAAAATGAAATAAGCAATAGGCATATTTATTTGTATTTTCTATGCTCAGAATTGGGAAAACGGTTTCTTCAGCTTTTCTTTCTTTTCATTTATTTTCTTCTCCAATTGCTGCAACTGAGGATCCTCATTCATTTTTTCTATATACTTTTCTTTCAATTTGGCCGTTGGTGTTTCTTGATACATATATCTGATCTTTTCAAAATCCTGTTGATTAATTGTCGGCTGATAGCAAAATTCAAACAAATCGCCATGTCTTGAAAAATCACATGCTTTCACTAAACCTTTTTTACACATTATTTTTATTGTATAATGGGTAAATTCGTACTCACTTCCGCCTATTTCTGAGGCTGACAGGGGTTTCCCTGCACGCCACATCATTTTCAAAATGTCAAGCTCGTAAGATGATATTTCCTTTTTCATCTTGTTTTTGTCCATATTTTTTCCCCCTTTTCCATATTTGTTTTATTGAGAATCACATCTGGTAAAAAGATTTCTCCATTATTCCAAGATTGATTATATAATACAAAATATCTATATCCAACCCTTTCTTTTCTATTCTTAATTCAGATGCCTTCTAAATATTTCATTTATATTATAAAGTGATATCACTTATATGTCAAGGTGAATGCATATTTTTTGTTGAAAGTAGTTTACAATATATTTATGGATAAGCAGGGAGGCAGAATATGGCAACCAATAAACATACATTTACTTTACGTCTGCCAGATGAACTATTTGATAAAATAGGCTTTCTGGCTACGAAAGAACGACGTTCTATAACAAATTATATTGAATATGTGTTATTAAAACATTTGAATGAAGTTGAAAGGGAACAAGGCGGAATTAGTGCTGATCGGGTAGAGTAAAGATAGTATTTCTTGTCATTAGACTGTATCTAAGTATAAAAATGCTATCACTTGCCTGTTTAATGGATGTATATATTTTGGGCGCATTGGTTTATCATAAACTTATTCCTGAAATGGAGGACAGAAGATATGGCAACCAATAAACGTGTTTTCACTTTACGTCTGTCAGACGAAGTTTTTGATAAAATAGGTGTTTTGGCAACAAATGAACACCGTTCTATGACTAATTATATTGAATACGTTTTAATTCAGCATTTGGAGCAGATAGAGGAAAAGCATGGAAAGATAAAAATTGATGAGATTCAATGAAGGGCAATCAGGGGCTTTACAATTATATATCTGGAAAAATTTGTATCGGAAGTGTTTCTGCGGTCGGAGTGTTTGTGGCGAAAACGGTGCTGAAGTACGTGTGCAAAAGATATTTTGGAGAATCTACGGCATTGAGTCCGTTTTTTGGGACATACCATTGTGATATCCTTATCTTATAAGAAAAATCAATCTTGGGAAAGGAGCAAAAGAGTATGAGGATTATGAGCAGGGAATCATCAAATATGGTTTATCACAGACCGGAATGTAGGTATGCGCGAAAAATTCGGAAAAAGAACCGGATTGAGATGGATTGGGAGGATGCGGAGTGGAAGGGGTACAGCCCATGTAAGTGTTGTGATGGCATTGAATTTCTCTATAAGCTGGAAAAGGAGAAAATTGAAAGATATGCAGGGCAGTTCAATATGGATGTGGATTTAAAGGATCGGAAAGTCTATGTGCGGACAGATTCCGGGTGTTGGAAGATCATATACAAGATCAGGGAACAGAGGTTTATCCTTCTCCACAGGAACTATGTGAACGGGAGGGTTTGCCTGGAAGATGCTGAAAAGGCGCCGTACCATCGCCAGAGGGATATGCCGGAAGCCGGGAGCATCATGAAGTATCTGAAATATATAAACGGGCATGACAAATACAAACAGAATGCACCGGAGGATTACCATAAACTGCCACAGGATACGGAACGGCAAAAGCAGTATTACAGGGCTGCGAAAAAAAGGAAGGAGAAACGCAGTGAAAAAAGATTGGACAGTTTGTTCCTTTTGATAGAAAAACAGGAGGGGATAAAGCAACTGTCCTGTTGTTGACAGGGGTTAAGGCGTTTGTAAATCATAGAGGTTAAGGGAGATGTACAGCATCCAGAAGAAATAGTTTGGATCCTGTACATTTTTTCTGGAAGTGAGCATACAGGCAAATGGGGAATTGTTGGATAAGTGAAAAGGAGATAGGAGTATGTACCAGGCATCGATGGAGTTGATGGAGACGCAGTTGCGTATAATAGAGAAAGAAAAACTGAAATCAGTGAGGAGTAATTACAATGTACTTTAAAAGAACAGACGGTAAGGATGGGGATTTTATAGAGAATTGCAGGCTTCTTGACATCGATTTGGACAGGCGTGTCGGGAAAAAGGTAAAACGGGAGAAGTACAAAAAATATAACCAATTGGATGAAATACAGGAAGCGATCGTTGTTTATGAGGGTAATAAGGCAATTGGCGGCGGGGCTATAAGAAGGTATGATGATGTAAATGTGGAATTAAAGAGGGTGTTTGTACATATGGAATATCAGGGGCAGGGGATAGGGAGCAGGCTTGTTTCCCTGTTAATAGAATGGGCCGCAGAATTGGGCTATAAGAGGATGATTCTGGAAACCGGGGAGTTATTGGCTGAATCCTGTGCCGTATATAGAAAGCTTGGATTCCGGGTGATCCCAAACTATGGCCCCTATGCGGATATGCCGGAATCCTTGTGCATGGCAAGGGATTTGACAGGCAGGTAAGATATTTGCTTATTTAATTGTGTCTGTCGGCGGTAGTGTTCTTACTTTTTCAGTATCAGCCGCTCAAATATCCAGCGCAACTGTCACAGGTTATTTACATAAAGTTCTTAACCAATACAGTCCTGTTTTACTGTCTTTAAAAGCAAAGTAGTGAGGACGTTTCGCGTCCTCATTATTGGCTTTCAGATAAGGATCATGCTCTGCCCGGTACTTCTCTTAGTCCCGGGCTTTTCGGTAGACAAGAAACCGGAGTCTGGCGGCAATCCATACTTTTTTCAGGTATCTGCAATACTGTGACCCGGCAGGGTTGGGCCAGTGTGCCCAAGTGCTGTCTGTGCCCTTCAAAAAGTCCCTGCGGTTCCGGTAAGCTATATGGCCCTTGAGGAAAACGCATTCACTATACAGTTTTGTACATGATACATCGGATATTATCGGAGAACCGGAAGAAAGGACAGAAGCAAAATATAAAATGTTTTCTCCCTTTGAAACTTTTCAGGTATGTAAAAAATCTATATAGTAAAAGAATAAAACAGAAAGGTGTGTACCTGTTATGAAGCAAATATTATATGAAAGGTTAATCCAGTATATACTTGAAAATCAAGATCGGTTTTATAGAGTGGCCTATAGTTACACCAGGCATCAGGAGGACGCTCTTGATGTTGTCCAAAGTGCAGTCTGCAAAGCGCTTGAGGCGCATAAAAGCATAAAGAATGAGGACGCAATCAGGACCTGGTTTTACAGAATATTAATTAATGAGTGTCTGGCGGTAATAAAAAAGCGGAAGAAGTTTTTGCTGTCCGACGATGCTTTGGAGCCGGAGGAGGTGTATTACGAAAAAGGTTATGAGCAGGATGACGGTATAGAAAAGGAACTGGACAGATTGGAAACTGATGTACAGGGAATTATAAAGCTCCGGTTTTTTGAAGAATTGTCTCTGAAGGAGATTTCCTGTATTACCGGATTAAATTTGAATACAGTGAAAACGAAGCTCTATCGTGGCCTAAAACAGTTAAAAGAAAATATTCAGGAGGCGGATTTATGGGTAAATTAGAAAAAATGAAGGAAAAATATGACCAGATCATTATTCCAGAGGAGCTTAACATCCGGATACAGCATGAGATACAAAAGTCAAGGGAACAGCAGGAAGAGTTGGATAAGGATGGCGGCCGCCACAGGTTCAGGATGGTGCTCCGCAGTATGGAAGCGGCAGCAGCCATATGTATTCTTTTTACAGTGGCCTTGAATACGAGTCCGGTATTTGCAATGGAAGCAGGAGAACTTCCGGTGATTGGGGGATTGGCACGGATACTTACCTTCCGTTCTTATGAAACGGAAAAGGAGGATATAGCTGTATCTGTGGAAATACCGACCATTGAGATGATTGCGGAGGATACCGGGATAAAGGTGGATAGGATCAATCAGGAAATTCTTGCCGGCTGTAACCGGTATGCAGACGATGCAGTGAAGCGTGCAGAAGAATACAGGGCAGCTTTTCTGGAAACAGGAGGGACTTCCGAAGAGTGGGCGGAGCACAATATAAAGATCACAGTCGGATATGAGATAAAGCAGCAAAATAACGATTATCTTTCCTTTGTTGTAAGGGGGAATGAGAACTGGACAAATGCATACAGTGAATCAAAGTATTACAATTTAGATTTAAAAACAGGGAAATTTGTCACATTAAAGGATATGTTGGGCGGTGATTATATTGAATTGGTAAACAAGAGTATCAGGGAACAGATGGCTGAAAGACAAAATGCGGGGGAAATATTTTTCACAGCGGAGGAAGGAGGGTTTGCAGGGATTTCGGAAGATGTGAAGTTCTATATCAATGGGAATAACCGCCCGGTTATTGTTTTTGAGAAATACGAAATTGCACCCGGTTCATCGGGAGAAATTGAATTTGAAATTACAGGAGGGAATTAAGATGGGAAAGAAAATGAAAAGTATGGCTTCTATGGTTATGGGTTTTGTTCTGACAGGAGTGGTTTTGACAGGATGCGGCGAAAGCCGCCAGCCCCGTCAGGAAACACAGCCAATGTCATTAACTTAAGCTTCTCGGAGCGCCGCAGACCACATATCTCATCCGGACGCGCTTCCGCTCACGGCAGACGCAACGGTACTAAGGCGCCAAAACACGGCGCCTAAGTGCCGGCGTCTTTCGATGGTCCGGATTGAGATATATGGTCTGCAGCACCCCGAAAAGCTTAAGTTAATGACATTGAAACACAGCAGGATAGCGCTGTGAGTATATCGGAAGAAACACAGCAGGATAGCGCTGCGGGTATACCGGAAGGAACACAGCAGGATAGCCCTGCGGGTATATCGGAAGAAGCGGCAGAGAAACCGGCACATCCGGCAGGGGGATATGAGGATAACTTTGCGGTTGACATTAAAGCGGCAAAGGAATTTGCCGAGAAGGTTAAAGATGCGGCTGCCAAAAAGGATTTGGATGCCCTTGCGGAACTGACGGCGTTTCCGGTCTATGTGGGCCTGCCGGATGCCGGTGTGGTAGAGACGGAAGAAGATTTTTTGAAGCTTGGCGCAGATGCGGTGTTTACGGATGAGCTGCTTGAATCCATAGAGAAGGCGGATATTGATAATTTCCAGCCCAGTATGGCAGGATTCCCCATATCGGACGGAAGGACAGCAAGTATAAATTTTGGAGTGGTAGACGGGGTACTGGCAATCAACGGAATAAATTATTGATTGTTGTCGGTGGATAATTGCTGTAAAAGGGGATTTTTCATGAATGTAAAGCGTTCCCCCGATGCGTTTCTGCAATGTCTTGAGCCTGAACCGAGAGGTCATTTCCTGATTGGAAAGGCTTTATGCCGCCGGAAGGATGAACCGGAAAAATCCGGCGCATCTTTCACGGATTATTTTCCTACAGTTCCAAACGAAAAATATAGAATATGACAAGCAATATGTAAGTACTATGGAAGTAAAAGGCACTGGAAGGAAGCATATGGAGGAAATACGCAGGTGTGCAGACTACGGCGGCAGGACGGTAAAGGTAATCCTGCAGTTCCCCGAGGAATCCCAGGATGTATTGATGATCCGGGAATCAGTGAAGTCGATTCTTATGCTGGAATTGGAAGGGCAGCTCAAAGGGATTTTGGCCGGGAATGGGAAGGGAAAAGAGGATAACTGTCTGGAAACAATGTCATTAACTTAAGCTTCCCGGAGCGCCGCAGACCACATATCTCATCCGGACGCGCTTTCGCTCAGCGGCAGACGCAACGGCACTAAGGCGCCAAAACACGTCGCCTAAGTGCCGGCGTCTTTCAATGGTCCGGATTGAGATATATGGTCTGCAGCACCCCGAAAAGCTTAAGTTAATGACATTGGTCTGGAAACGGGCTGATTAACAGCGAAAAGGGAGTGGCTTTTATGCAGAAGAAACAGATTGTGCGTATGCTTCTGAGGGTAAGCTCCAACCAGCAGTTGGAAGCAGACGGCGATTTATCGGTACAGCGCCGGATTGTAGCGGATTATATTGCCGGGCATCCGGACTGGACACTGGATGGAAAGGAATACTTTGAAGGGAGTAAGAGCGGATATAAAACGGCAGTGAGTGACAGGGATACGCTGCAGGAGGCGATGGAGGATGCCAGGAAAAAAGAGTATGATATTTTAGTCGCCTATAAGGATGACAGGATTGGCAGGCGTATGTGGGAAATCGGCGCTTATGTAATGACGCTGAAAAATTATGGTGTGGATATTTATACGGTCAAGGATGGCTGTATTTCACCGGAAGGCGATGATATCATGGGACAGATGATGCTTGCGCTTCGGTTTGGCAATGCACAGAAAAGCAGTTCCGACACCGGGATGCGCGTTAAAGATACGGCGCAGAAATTGGTACAGCAGGGAAGGTTCATGGGAGGGAGCGCTCCCTATGGCTATGAACTTGTCCTGTCAGGGGAAATCAGCAAGCATGGAAGGGCATTGCACCGGCTGGAAATCATCCCGGAGCAGGCGGAGGTGGTCAGGCATATTTACAGCCTGTCGCTGAATATGGAGTTCGGCTCGGCGAAAATAGCCAGGCTGCTGAATGAGGACGAATATTATAGGTCGATGGCGCCTATTGATATATGGAAAAGCGGCACCATTACCAGTATTATAACAAACCCCGTCTATGCCGGATATATGGCATACAAACGCAGGGAACGGAGGAACGGCAAGCTGCACAGGCTGGACAGCACGGACTGGATCCGTTCCGGGGAAGCGGATTTGAACCTGCAGATCATTGACAGCGACACATGGGACAGGGTACAGGAAAAAAGGAAAAAACGTGCGGATAAATATAGCAGGACACTGGATAAGGAAGGCATCCATGTGATGCGGAGGAATGGAGGCAGGCTGTCTTTGATTGATGTGGTTTATTGCGGTTATTGCGGGAGAAAACTGACCAATGGGACGAAGTACAGCTATTGGACAGTGAAAAGCACCGGTGAAAGGCGGGCCGGAAGAATCCCCATCTACCGCTGCCAGAACGCCCAGACAGGGATGCCGCATTATAAAGTATCACAGTTTTGTGCGGATAAAGTGGAAAAAATCGTTTTTGGCAGTATCCTGGAATATATCCAAAACCTTCAGGAAAAAGAGGATATTTTTGAGGCAATAGAGAAAAACCAGGATGAGGAGAGGAAAGGGCTGGAAGGGATAATCCGAAGGATGGAAAAGGAATTAAAGAAAACAGCGGAGGGGATTGCCGCGATGGAAAAATGTATCCCGGAGGCAGTTGCAGGTACTTATCCCCTGTCCATTGGGGAACTTGCGTCCGCGATACGCAGGCAGAAAGAAAAGGAAGAAGAACAGAAACAGCTTCTGCGGGAAAAGAAAAGCGCAATAAGGGAAGTAACGCTTACTGCAAAAGAGTGGGCGCAGTTAAAGGCCGAAATCCCTACATGGCAGCAGGTTTTCCGGAACGCGGACACGGAAACGCAGCGGGTACTGGTAAATAAGCTGGTTGACAGGATAGAGGTGACGGAAGAACAGATTGTGATCCGGTTTAAGCTGAATCGGAATGATTTTCTGCCGGAGGGGAAGACGCACAGCCAGGCTGGCAGGAGAAAGATTCCTGATGTTCTTAGTTGACTGAATTTTGTTTTGTGTCAGGTAAGCTTGCTTTTAACGGCGAAGATGGATATACTGTAATTAAAGGTTGCATGAAACAATAATTATACCATTGCAAATTTTGTTTTTTCCTTTATGATGAATTTGAGGAGAAAATCCAGACCATAAAAAGACTGGCAGGATGCATCAATAAAAGAATTAGAGATGGAAAAAGGAATTTAATATTCGTTGAAAAAAGGAAGGATGTATAAATGAGTACATTGGAATATACAATTTCATTATTGGAAACAATGCCCGAGGAAAGGATAAAAGAGATCCAAAACTATATCCAATACATTATCTTTAGAGATGATGCAACTATGCCGTTTAAACCGCTTAGGGAAGAAGAGATTGTTAAGCAGCTTACGGAATCCATGAAAAAAAGTGATACGGGTGCAACAACACCGGCTGATGTGGTGTCACAGAGAATGAGGGAGAAATATGCGATATAATGTGCATGTATCCGATTTGGCATTTAGGCAGTATGATAGGTTTTTAGAGTACATTTATCATACATTATTAAATCCACAGGCAGCGGACAGTTTGATGCAGGATTTTGATACAACAATAAGCATTTTGGAAATGCAGGCAGAGAGTTATGAATATTGTAAAAGTGAACATTTGAGAAAGCAAGGATTCCATAAGATTCATTTTAAACGACACAGATATTTATTCGTGTACAGAGTAAAGCAGAATAGAGTAATTGTTGAAGGTATGTATCATGAATTACAGGATTATGAGAATGCGATAGGATAATGGTTAATAAACAAGGTGAAAATATTTCTTACCACGAATCAGTGGTGGTTCCGGGGTACAGGAACCAGGGCTATAATTTTACCATCACTTCTTCTACGGCATATGACCAGAAGTGGATTCACGGCAGAAATATTTACAATAATATTGATTATCTGGTAGATACCATATTTGCCAATTATTTATCCCGCCCGGGTGTACGTCAGCCGATTTTCACTTCTTATTGCGACGGAAAACGGGTGACCTGCAGCGGGCTGAGCCAATGGGGGTCAAAGTATCTGGGTGATGAAGGATATTCGGCAATTGAGATTATCCGGTATTATTATGGGAATGATATGTATATCAACTCGGCAGAAAGCATAGCCGGGGTTCCGTCCTCGTGGCCAGGGTATAACCTGACGGTCGGGTCGTCCGGCGATAAAGTACGCCAGATACAGCAGCAGCTTAACCGCATTGCCCAGAATTACCCGGCCATTCCGACTGTTTCCGCGGACGGTGTCTACGGGAGCAGGACGGCGGACGCAGTAAGGACTTTCCAGCGTATCTTCAACCTGCCCCAGTCGGGTGTTGTGGATTACCCTACGTGGTATCAAATTTCGAATGTTTATGTCGGAGTTTCGAGGATTGCGGAACCGACATAAAATCAAGCGAACATATTGGCTGTGACGGAACAACCGGCAAACAGGGGATAGTGACTTTTTTGGAAGGGTCTGTTATAATGGCAGCAGGAAGATACAGGAGCAGGCATAGACGGCAGGCCCTACACCAGTCCGATATATTTCCGGCCTATTGTTTCATCCGGCCGGAAACCGGCTTCCCGTTTTGCGTGCTCTGTGACAGTGCAAGGCAGAATTTCGACGGCGATGTAGTATATCGGCTGGGAATTTTAACGCGGTGATGGTGCGGAACCGGGAGAGCGGAAAGCTAATTTCATGGCAAAACACAGACGGCAGCAGAAGGGAGAAGGAAAAGAAAGATGCAGGATCAGAGATTAAGCAACGGAAAAAGAAAGAAAACGGCAAGATGGAAAAGAGTGCTGGATAAAGAGATGGAACGTGCAGTAAAGGAGAAAGTAAAGAGAAGAAAGAAAAAGGATAAAATCCGCCGGAAAGCATTAAAGGCCAGGAAAAAGAAAATAGAAAAAAGCCTCGACCGGATACTTGTAGGCATTTGTTTCCTCCTATGCCTGGCAGCGGCGCTGCTGGAAGCCAAACAAAGCAAATAGCTTAACCAACATGCTGCCGCCCTGCGGCAGCACAAACTCGGCCATGAAAAACCTGGAAAAACGCCGCTTTCCCGGCGTTTTTCCGTGTGAAATGGATTTGCAATGCTATGCATGGCAAATCCTAGAAGCTCTTAGGCGGCGTCCTTTGACGCCTTAGAGCTTCTTTTCACACTAATCTAAATTCAGCCTTTTTTTGAGCATATATTCCGAAAGGAAGTACAGCCCCGCGCTGCCTGCCAGTGTCAGCACGATGCCGCCGCTCAAAAGCATATTAAGGAAGGCAAAAAATTCATTGCTATTCATATCTTCCCAATGCCCCAGGTAGCCGAACGTTATAATACCCATCAGCATGGAGCTGCCGAACTGGATGATAATGTATTCTATAAAGAACCATAGGATAGCACCCATGATCTTATGCTTCTGGAACAGTTGTCCAAGTGAAATGGCTGCAAAGATTAACAGGATGTTGAAAAAGACGGATACGATCATATAAATAATAAGCAGGATAAAAAACAGCAGGGGATGGAAGCCGTATTCCCAAAGTACGTCAATCAGTTCCCTCCATATATCCATTATACCGTAAAAAATAGTGATAAAATTGGCGTCACCGTAGGCCCATCCGGCAACCGTTATCAGCAAAATCACACTGAGGAGGATAACAAGGCTGGTAATGAATGACCACAGGGCGCTGACCAGCAGTTTGGACAGAATAATCTGCCTGGGGGCCACAGGGAGGGTATTGGTTAGATAGCCTTCATCGGTATACAGGTTCCGGTAGAAGCGGACAGCAATGTAGACACTGACAGCAATGGAGCCTGCAAAAATGGAAATGTAATAAAACAACAGCGAGGTATCCAGCAGTACATCTATGAGGTCTGAGTCAATGTTCCATAAGGGCGAGATAAGGGACGTAATGCCTAAAAGGGTTATGACACCCAATGCCAGGTTGATGATGGCGGGAACTTTCCAAAAGTATTTCCAATCATATTTTAACAATTTTTTTAACATGCGAATACCCTCCTGAAATATGCATCTACCGACTGTCCGTATTCTTCCCGGATTTGGTCAACGCCCATATAAGCAAGTATCTGCCCGTTTCGGACGAAAATCACATCGTCCAGGATGTTTTCAATATCCGTGATCAGGTGGGTGGACAGCAGGATGCTGGAATTGCCGTTGTAATTAGTAATAATGGTTCTCAAAATGTAATCCCGTGCCGCAGGATCTACCCCCGCGATAGGTTCATCGAGGATATAAAGGTCTGCATTGCGGCTCATGACCAGGATGAGCTGTACTTTTTCCTTGGTGCCTTTGGACAATGTCTTGAGCGCCGCGTTGAAAGGGATTCCCAGGTTATTTATCATCATAAATGCCCGTTCACGGTTAAAGTCCTCATAGAAATCGCAGAATAATTCAATGATGTCGCATACTTTCATCCCGTTCTGCAGGTAGGTACGCTCCGGCAGGTATGCCACCCTTGCTTTGGTGAGCGGCCCCGGCTCCTGGCCGTTGATGAAAATTTTCCCGGCAGTGGGTGTGAGCAGGCCGTTCATCAGTTTGATCAGGGTGGATTTGCCGCTCCCGTTGGGGCCTAACAGGCCGATGATCCTGCCGCGGGGGATGATCAGGTTCATGTTATTGACTGCTATTGTATGGCTGAAGGCTTTGGTCAGCCCCCGGATTTCCACTAATGCTTCCATATTTATATTCCCTCCTCAATGGCATGTTTGACAAGTGCCAGTATTTTTTCGTCCGAATAACCCAGCCTTTTCATAATCTGGAAAAAGTTCCGGATATATTCCCCGGCAAGCTGTGAACGTGTCTGCCGGATCAGTTGGCTGTCCTCCGTTACGGTGCGCCCGCTGGTCCGCTGTGTGTTAATGAGCCCGTTCCTCTCCAGTTCGGCCAGGGCTTTCTGCATGGTGTTGGGGTTGACACTGGCTATTGCCGCCAATTCCCGCACACTGGGCAGCCTGTCCCCGGCGCGGTACTGGCCGGAGACAATCTGCATCTGCAGGATTTCCACCAGTTGTGCATAAATGGGTTTATCTGCGTTTAAATTCCATGCCATGTGATCCTTCCTTTCCTTTTACAGTTAACGGCATTAGAAATTTCGCTTTCGGCCCTGCAAAAACTTTCGTATATGGCTTTAGCAGGAGCCGGAAACAGAAATTTGTTATGCCGTTTACTAAGCATATTATGACATATTATTTTGTATTTGCATATTATTTTTTACATTTTATATATTGCTGTTTATTTTGTGAGATGTATGGGATGAAACCAGCCGCGCCATATGGTGCTGCCTGCATAGAGCCGTTCGGCGCGGCTTTTTGCCGACTGCCGGAATGGGCGGCGGGTTTTGCCCGGTGCCGGGGTGGTCTTGCCTTTATTTTCAGGCATAAGTACCGGGATTTGTATTATTTTAATAATACAATAGGACATCTGGAAGGGTTTGTCAAGGGGAGAAGAGGAAATTTCTTATTTTACGCTGCCGGCGCCGGATATTTTGCCAGTCTGTAAAGCGGAGGAAGGAAGCGATGAGGTAGGCGCGCCTGATGACGGCAACACAGCAGATGGCAAACAGGCGGCCTGCATTGACTGGATTTGGACAAAAACCGGGAGCAAATTGGGGCGTGCAGATATTGGGGTTGTTTTTAAGGTATTTATTGTGGGATAAATGAACCGCGGCTGCATAAACGGTAATGCAGGAGGTGATATAATAAAGATAACATGGCAAATGGCAGGGGATTGTGTTATCATACCTATTAAGCCGCATATTATAATAAGTGGAAGGGGGCATTCTCTCTACACAGGCGGAACTGGAAACAGCCAGTGTAGAGAGAATGCCCGGAAGGATTTCAGGACGCGGATGCGGCCGGAAATTCTTCCATAGAGGGGGCATTCTCTCTACACAGGCGGAACTGGAATAGGAGGATTAAGCGTATGAAAGTATTAATGTTGAATGGCAGCCCGCGGGCAAAAGGGAATACTTATATTGCACTGCATGAGATGGAACAGGTATTTGCCAAAGAAGGGATAGAGACAGAAATCCTGCATATCGGCAACAAGGATATCCGGGGATGCATTGCGTGCGGTTCCTGCAGGGCGAAAGGAAAATGTGTGTTTGACGATCTGGTAAATGAAACGGCGTCAAAATTTGAAGCCTGTGACGGGCTGGTAGTCGGCAGCCCGGTTTACTATGCATCGGCGAACGCCACCTTGGTCGCATTTCTGACAAGGCTGTTTTACAGTACATCCTTTGACAAGACGATGAAGGTAGGCGCAAGCGTCGTGGCGGCGCGCCGGGGAGGGCTTTCTTCCACGTTTGACGAACTGAACAAATTCTTTACCATTTCCGGCATGCCGGTGGCATCCGGGCAGTATTGGAACAGCATCCATGGAAGGGAGGCCGGCGAGGCGCAGCAGGATGTGGAGGGTCTGCAGATTATGCGCACACTGGCAAGGAATATGGCGTTCCTTATGAAGAGCATTGCCCTGGGCAAGGCAGAGTATGGGATTCCGGAAAAGGAACCGTCCCGGCAGATGAATTTCATCCGGTAAATATATAAGGAACCAAAGGGAACAGGCAGCAGGGATGGACTGTATTGCCTGATCAGGAAAGGAACAGGCTGCCATGGTATCGATCAAAGATGTGGCAAGACATGCGGGGGTGGCGATTTCCACCGTTTCCAAAGTACTCAACAACTATCCGAATGTGAGCGAAGAGACAAAGAGGAAAGTAAACCGGGCGGTGGAAGAACTGGATTTTGTGCCCAATTCCGTGGCGGCGGCCCTGTCCTCCAAGCAGTCGGGGAGGATGGCGCTGCTGCTGAAGCTGAATACGAAGACACAGGCAATCGATGAAATTGATATGCAGTATATTTCGGGGGCAATCTGTAAGGCAAGGGAACTGGGGATGGATGTGGTTACTTTCTTTTATTCCATGTTTGAAGGGAAGTCGGCGGAGGAAGTCGCCAGATACCTGCTTTCCCAGAGCATTCACGGAGTGATTGTCTATGGGATGTCCAAGGAAGACAAGGTATTGCACCGGCTGATAGAATCCCAGGTTTTTAAAGTAGTGGCAGTGGATACGCCAGTCTTTAACAGGAATACTTCTTCGGTCTGGATTGACCAGGAGCAGGCACAGTATGACGTGGCGCGCAGGACGGTGGAAGAGAACGGGAGCAGAAGTATCCTCTATATTGCCGGTAAGAAAAACGGTTATGTAAGCGAAGGGCGGTTAAAGGGGATCCGGCGTCTGGCGGAAGATAAGGGGCTGAAATTGATGGTACGCAACGGGGAGTTTTCGGAATTGTGTGCGAGGGAGATTGCTTTCCGGTATGCGAAGAACAAAGATGCAGTGGTATGCGCCTCCGATCTGATGGCAATCGGCGCGATGCGTGCGCTGATGGAGATGGATATTTTCCGCCCTGTATGCGGGTTTGACGGGATAACATTGATGGGATATGCGGGAAAGCAGATGAATACGGTAAGGCAGGATTTTGCCGGGATATCCGCGGCTGCGGTGGAGGAGCTGTACGGGCTGATGGAAGGGGCGCAGGGCAGGAATCTGGTACTGGGCTACCGTATTATCCGGATGAAATATATGGACATTATCTGTTAAATCTGACAAAATAATTTGAAAAAACTGGTTATTTTGACGATTGCAGAAAACGTTTTCCTATGGTAACTTACTATGTAGGAAGGGGCAAAAAATAATTTTATGGTTCCTGAGGCAGGAATGAAATGCCAGAATAAGGCAAGAATAATAAAGATAACTGCAGCATGCAGACAATGCACAGTATTGCCGTCAGGATTTTGCCTGGCACTGGCGGATAGTGTAAAGCAGGGAAACGGTTCATTGCCGGATAAGGCACCGGGCAGGAGATTGGCAATGGCGCTCCGGCCAGTAAGAGATCAGGGTTTGCATGGTGTAACGAGGAATATTGACGGCAATGGGGGGCATGAACTGGAATAGGAGGTAAAAATATGGCACAGCAAACGAATATGCAACGTGATGTGATGGTTATGAACCTGGAACAGCAGATGGAGGAAGTGGCAGACGGCTTGTTCCGGAAAAAGCTGGCGGATTTGAGCGACCGGGAAGTGTATATTACATTATTGGAAATGACCAAGAGGCTGCTGGATGTTACCGAGCAGATTTCCGGGGAGAAGAAAGTATATTATATTTCCGCAGAATTCCTGATTGGGAAACTGCTGTCCAATAATCTGATTAACCTGGGGATATATGACAAGGTTGCTTCTATTCTCCGGTCCAAGGGGAAAGATATTACAAAGATTGAAGAGGAAGAGCCGGAACCGTCCCTTGGAAACGGCGGGCTGGGGAGGCTGGCTGCCTGCTTTTTGGATTCCATAGCTACTTTGGGGCTGCCGGGAGAGGGTATTGGCCTGAATTACCACTATGGCCTTTTTAAACAGGTATTTAAGGATAGGCTCCAGACAGCGGAGAAGAATGACTGGATTGAAGAGCGTTCCTGGCTGCGGAAAACGGACGTTACGTTTGACGTGTATTTCGGCAAAAAGAAAGTAACTTCCCGGCTGTATGACATTGATGTGGCAGGATATGGCAGCGGTGTGAACAAGCTCCATTTGTTCGATCTGGAATCGTTGGATGAAAGCCTTGTAAAGAAAGGGATTGATTTTGACAAGGAAGCGGTTGAAAAGAACCTGACCCTGTTCTTATATCCGGATGATTCCGATGAGGCAGGCAACCTTTTGCGTATTTACCAACAGTATTTTATGGTGAGCAACGCGGCGCAGCTTATCCTGCAGGAGATGAAGGAGAAAAAATTTGACTTGCGTAAAATGTATGAGCATGCGGTGATCCAGATTAACGATACCCATCCGACCATGGTAATCCCGGAATTAATCCGTATCCTTGTGGATGAAAAAGCGCTTACTATGGATGAAGCGATTGAAGTGGTAAGCAGGACCTGCGCGTACACGAACCATACGATCCTTGCGGAAGCCCTGGAGAAATGGCCGTTAAAATATCTGGAAAAGGCCGTTCCGCAGCTAGTGCCGATTATTAAGGAACTGGATAAGAGGATACGGGCAAAATACGACGATCCGAAGGTACAGATTATAGATGATGCGGACAGGGTGCATATGGCGCACATTGATATCCACTATGGTTTCTCCGTAAACGGTGTTGCGGCAATCCATACCGAGATTTTGAAGAATACGGAGCTCCATGCGTTCTATAAGCTTTACCCGGAAAAATTCAATAATAAGACAAACGGCATTACTTTCCGCAGATGGCTGCTGTCCTGCAACCATGAGCTGGCGGAGTTTTTGACAGAGACTATCGGCGACGGTTACAAGAAGGATGCCGATAAGCTTGAGAAGCTGCTGGATTTTGCCAATGACCAGGAAGTGCTGGATAAACTGGCAGAGATTAAGATGAACAGGAAAAAGGATTTGGCGGCATATGTGCAGGAGGCGGAAGGTGTGGCATTGGATCCGGATTCCATTTTCGATATCCAGATCAAGCGGCTGCATGAGTATAAGCGGCAGCAGATGAACGCTTTGTATATTATCCACAAATATCTGGAGATTAAAGGGGGAAGGAAGCCTTCCACGCCGCTGACATTTATCTTCGGTGCGAAAGCGGCCCCTGCCTATGTGATTGCCCAGGATATCATCCATTTGCTGCTTGCCCTGGAAGAAATCATCAACAAAGATCCGGAAGTGAGCCCTTATATGAAGCTTCTCATGGTGGAAAATTACAATGTGAGTTATGCGGAGAAGCTGATCCCGGCATGTGATATTTCCGAGCAGATTTCGCTGGCTTCCAAAGAGGCTTCCGGCACCGGCAATATGAAATTTATGCTGAACGGTGCGGTGACGCTGGGCACTTCAGACGGTGCAAATGTGGAGATCCATGAACTGGTGGGCGATGACAATATTTATATTTTCGGTGAGAAGTCGGAGGATGTCATCAGCCATTATGAGAAAATGGATTATGTTTCAAAGGATTATTATAAGAAGGGCCCTGTGATCAAGGAAGCCGTGGATTTTATCGTAAGTGATGAAATGCTGAAGGTTGGCCATAAGGAGAACCTGGAAAGGCTGTATAAGGAGCTTCTTAACAAAGACTGGTTTATGACTCTGCTCGATCTGGAAGACTATATTGAGACAAAGGATCGGATGTTCAAGGATTATGAAGACAGGCAGAAGTGGAAGAAGATGATGCTTGTCAATATTGCCAAAGCCGGCTTCTTTTCTTCGGACAGGACGATTGAGGAATATAACAGGGATATCTGGAAATTGAAGTAGGAATCCTGCAAAATAAGGGTTTTAAAAGGTTTAAAAGGTAAACTGAATGATTAGCCATCCGTTCAGTGAAAAACGGGTGGCAGAACGTAAAAAGGCTGAACAAATATAAAAGAGTTCAGCCTTTAATCAAATTATTTGTTTACAGCATCCTCAGATACCTCTGCAGCAGATTTATGCAACAGTTCTGCTCCTTTGTCCCTGGTAAATCCCAAAGATAGCGAGGGCAGCAATAGAGGTTAAAACAAAAACCGCCATAACGGGGTAGCTGATACTCACGCCAA
>CANDKY010000092.1 GCA_947385425.1 uncultured Lachnospiraceae bacterium
GCCCTGAAATCCTTCCGGACATTTTTCCTCCTAACGCTGTTTTCCAGTTCCGCGTATGCCAGAAAAATGTCCCCCCGCAAGGAAGGATTTCCGGCCATATCCATGCCCTGAAACCCTTCCGGACATTTCTCCGGCATACGCTGTTTTCCAGTTCCGCGTCAAATGCAAAAATGCCCGTCACTCCCTGGCGTAATACTGCGCTATCTTTGTGACTGCGTGAATCACATCCTCCACATCCTGGTCTGTCATGGCGTAGTAAAGGGGCAGGCTGATGATTTCCTCATACAATTTCTCAGCCTTCGGGCATATTCCCCTGCGGTAGCCCAGGCGCTCATAATAAGGGAAATAGTAAGTAGGGATGTAATGCACGTTGCAGCATACATTTTCTGCCCCCAGGGCGTCAAAAAACTCCCGCCGGTTTATCTTCAGCCTTTCCGGCGCCAGACGCAGAATGTATAGGTGCCTGGTCGTGTCCGATTCCGGTATTTCCTTCTGTACACGTAGCTGCGGCAGTTTTGCGAAAGCCTCATCATACCGCGCCACAATTTCCTTCCTTCTGGCGGAAAACATCGGCAGCTTATCCAGTTGGCTGATGAGAAGCGCTGCCTGGATATCCGTCATACGGTAATTGAACCCCAAATCTATCTGTTCATAGTACCATGGCCCGTCCGGTTCCCGCTCCAGCAGGCCGGCATCCCTTGTTATGCCATGGGAACGGTAGAGCAGAAGCTTCTTATAATATTCCTCATTGTCCGTCAGCACTGCACCGCCCTCGCCGCCAGTCACTGTCTTCACCGGATGGAAACTGAACGTAGTCATATCCGCAATGGAACCATTGGGACGCCCTTTATACTTTGTTCCAATCACATGGGCGCCATCCTCGATCAGCACCAAATGATTTTTCCGGCAGATTTCCAAAAGTTCCTCTTCCTCCACCGACTGCCCGGTGTAGTCCACCGCCACCACTGCCCGTGTACGCTCCGTCACCTGCGCTGCCACTTCCTTCGGGTCTATGTTGTATGTTTCTTCATTGATATCTGCAAAAACCGGCCTCGCCCCGCAGTACAGCGCGCAGTTTGCCGATGCGGCAAAAGTAATCGGCGTTGTGATTACCTCATCTCCCCCGCCGATCCCTGCCGCCAGGCAGGCAATATGCAGCGCCGCAGTCCCATTGCTGCACACCACTGCATATTTTGCACCTGTTATTTCGCATAATTTCCGCTCCAATTCCCCTATCTTCGGCCCGCAGGTCAGATCATGGTGCCGCAAAACATCCACAACTGCCGCTACATCCGCCTCATCAATATACTGATGCCCATAATATATTTTTGTATCTCTGACAGGCACTCCGCCACAAACCGCCGGTTTCTCCATATTTTTAACCTTTCCGGTAATCTCCCTACTTTTCCAAATCCACCGTTTTTAACAGCTCCCTGATGTCCTCCACGGACAGCCACTCCGTATTATTATCGGAACTATACGAAAACCCTTCCCGCACCTTCCTGCCGCTCAAATCAGGTTTTTGCTTATTGTTCCACACGACCTGGGGATATACGATAAAATGCTTTTCATATTCATACGTTGTAAACGAATCTTCCGTCGTCACCATAATTTCATGCAATTTCTCCCCCGGGCGGATACCCACTTCCTTTGTCGGATAATCCGGGTACATAGCCTTTGCCAGATCCGTAATCTTAAAAGAGGGAATCTTGCTGATAAACGTTTCCCCGCCCGTAGCCTCTTCCAGAGCCTTGATAACCAATTCCACTCCCTGTGTCAGGCTGATCCAGAAACGTGTCATCCTGTAATCCGTGATCGGCAGTTCCGTCCCGCCGCCTTTCACGATATTATGGAACAGCGGGATCACAGAACCGCGGCTGCCCGCCACATTCCCATACCTTACAATAGAAAAATTAATATCCTTCATCCCTGCATAAGCGTTAGCCGCCACGAACAGCTTGTCCGACACCAGCTTCGTCCCCCCGTACAAATTCACCGGATTCACCGCTTTATCCGTTGACAATGCCACTACCCTCTTCACATTGGAGTCCAAAGCCGCATCAATAACATTCTGCGCCCCGTGGATATTCGTCTTAATCGCTTCATTCGGATTATATTCGCAGGCCGGCACCTGCTTTAAGGCTGCGGCATGGACTACATAATCCACTCCCTCAAGAGCCCTCTTCAGCCGTTCCTTATCCCGCACATCGCCGATAAAAAACCGCAGCTTATCCCCATACTCCTTAAATTTATTCGACATCAGAAGCTGTTTAAACTCATCCCTGGAATAAATAATTATTTTTTTTGGATTGTAATGCTCCAGCACATATTTGGTAAAACAGTTCCCAAAAGAACCCGTCCCTCCTGTAATCAGTATGGTTTTATCATTTAACATCCTGTCTCCTCCTGCATTTTAATTATTATCTATAATCCTATATTCTTTCCATAATCTTCAATCTTTAACGCACAGTATAGCATAAAAAAACGCCATTGACTATATGGCATCCCTTTTTAAATCCAAAGATTTTATTAAATGTTACAGTTTACTCCCAATGTCATTAATTTAAGATTTGCGATAGAGCAGAAAGCTTAATTACACCAAAGACTAGGTGCCTGTTTTGCTTTCGGAGGGGCCTGGCCTGTCTTTTTGCATCGTTTTGGATGGAGGTTTTACTTAACAGAAGATTCAAAAACCTAGGGGAAAATGGCCATGGATGGCCATTTTAAGCTGTGTTGGGCATGGAGGCCCCTCACAGCCGACCCGGACAGTACCGAAAACTACCATCTTCTGTTTAGTAAAACCCCATCCAAATAAGCTGCAAAAAGACAGGCCAGGCCCCTC
Organism: uncultured Lachnospiraceae bacterium; assembly: GCA_947385425.1. Lineage (GTDB taxonomy): Bacteria > Bacillota > Clostridia > Lachnospirales > Lachnospiraceae > Kineothrix. The sequence goes on from CANDKY010000092.1 coordinate 2,843, forward strand.
CGAAAGCAAAACAGGCACCGGCCTGTGAACCAATGTCATTAACTTAAGCTTCCCGTGGCGCTGCAGACCATCCCCCTTAAGTTAATGACATTGCCCCAGGGACGTGTTACGCCCCTGCCCGCCCTCATCCGACAGTTGATGCCATGGTAGTAACAATACAAGGTAACAATGCACATGTCTCTGTACAGGGCGTACACTGTCATGCGGGGATTCGAACCCCTGAGGCTGCCCGCGCCCCTGCCAGAGTACGGCACATTCTCTGCCGCCGGAGATACACCCACCCTGCCGGATTACCGTCTTCATTTTTATTAGGGAACTGGCAAAGGTTATTTACATACAGCCCCTGCCAATTCCGTCGTCCAGTTCAGTTCCTGAATCAGTTCGTCAGTCTTGCGCAGTTCCTTTGAAAGAATATCCACCTTTTTCTGAATCTCCGCCACCGGCACTGTACTCTTAATTTTTATTTCTGAATGGGTCATACGGTTCACCTTATTACTTGCGCTATCCAGAAAGTTCCTCATAACCTGGATCTTATCCTTCAGACAGTCCCTGTGCGCAAGCAGCTCTGTTATTGTTTTCCCGTCTCTCAGCGTCCGGCTGTTCGTCAGATTAATCCGGGAAACCAGTTCCTCCAGCCTGTCCATAATACGATCCAGTTCCTCCAGCAAACCGTCCGGTGCTTCGGAAGGTTCCTCCCCCTCCTGCACCTTCGAATTATTATTCAGCCTGACTCCGATTTCCGAAATACGTCTCTGCAAATCCGCCCGCTCCGATAATGCCGCCGCTAATTTCATCTCTGGACCCTCCATGCTTTTCCTGTAAGCCTTACCAATGCTATTTCCCGTTCACTATCCTCTCCACGTCCGCCCACGCTTCCTCATCAAATACCCTGTCGCGGAAATAATACTTCCTGTCCTCCTCCGTAATTGTACGTATCACCCGGCACGGGTTCCCGGCTGCGATTGCCCAGTCCGGTATATCCTTTGTCACCACGCTCCCGGCGCCAATCACCACATTATCCCCGATATGCACACCCGGGCAGATAACCGTATTCCCGCCAATCCAGACATTGTCCCCGATCGTCACTTCAATCCCATATTCATAAGCCGTATTGCGTGTGTCCGGATGCACCGGATGCCCTGCCGTATAAATTGCCACATTAGGCGCCATCTGGCAGTTGTCCCCAATCACTACTTTGGCCACATCCAGAATCGTACAGTTGTAATTCGCGAAAAAATTCTTCCCGACCTCGATATGGGAACCATAATCACAGTAAAACGGCGGATTGATAAATGCCCCTTCCGATTTGCCCAGCAGCTCTTTTACGATCCTGCCTATTGCATCAAAATCCGTCCGATCCGCCGTATTCAACTCCTGCGTCAGCCTTCTGGCCCTTTTCTGCTCCTCAAATACCTCACCGTCCGAAATATACGGCAACTGCATGTCCCTGCGCTCTTTGTTCGTCATTATCCTATCCATCCCTTTCTTCCTTCAAATATTTTAAACCAATATCAAAAACCCACACGGCAAAATGGGTACATTACTTTAATTATAATAGATAACCTTCTGAAAATCTATCATTTTTCTCCCCGGTTATTATAAAAATCGTATCTCCGTTTTCCTCATTTTCCCTCAGATAAACATCCCTCCCTGCCCGGGACGCCTGGCTCCCGCAATGGCTTTTCCGGGGTATCCTTCCGATCAAATACTGTCCGGATACCGTCCCCCCCTCAACAAAATCCCCCCGATAACCGATAATATAATTATCAGGAAGTTTTTTACCGATACCACAGACCTAAATTCATAAGGAACTGCAGGAAAATAAGTGATACAGATTGCGCAGGATATTTCTTCGAGTGTACAGGCCAAAAAACGTAGGCGTAGCGGGCTACGTTGAGGCTTTTGGGCCTGTGCAATCGGAGAAACAGACAAGTCAGGATGTGTCACTTATTTTTCTACAGTTCCTAACAGGAGGTAAATCATATGATGACTAATATGGCACAGATGTTAGATTCCATGGAAAACGCTGTAAGGCTGCAAAACCAGGCCAGGACAGAACGCAGGGCCGAAAAAGCGGCGGAAGCCAAAAAAGAATTCCAGGAAAAATTAGCCCGGGCCGCTGCCAGCGACATAGAACTGGCCGGAATGGCATCCAAAGTAAAAGGCGCCGAGGATGCTGTCCGCCGCGACCAGTTGATGGGATTAATGATGGCCGGCTTTTAAGGAACTGTCATGAAATAATTTGTAAGCAAACATCCATTGACTTTTCCCATCCATAATAGTAGTATGGAGTAACATACTATTTATACGGACTCAGCGCTGCCCCCGGCACAGGAGGAATCATGACATATCCCACTCTATACCGCAAAAGAATCATGCCAGAAGAATGCATCCATTTAAAAGACGATATTATCATCCAATGTACAAACGACATCATCGTCACAAAATGGAACACCCTCAAGCCGAAAAAAGACCTGCATCACGGCTACTCCTGCTATTTTCTGAACGAAGGCTTCAAAGTAAGCCAGTTTCTGCGCGCAGACAATTCCCTTCTTTACTGGTATTGCGATATTGTCGAATATCTTTTCTGCCCGGCAGACAATACATTGACGTCACTTGACTTACTGGCTGACGTCATTGTCTGCCCGGACGGCTTTGTTAAAGTCATGGATCTGGATGAACTTTCCGTTGCTTTAAGACAAGGCACCCTCTCCCAGGAACTGCTGGAAAAATGCCTGCTCCGGCTCAACCATCTGCTTCAGATTATTTATAGCGGCAAGTTCCAAACCCTGCAAAAATACATAACGGACATTCTCTAATAAAACACATGCCCTCCGATGTTAATCCCGCTAAGCCCCTCTATCGGCGTGCGGAAATATACACAGTTTCCCACATTTGTAATTCCCCGCATTGCCTCGTCCGCCGCCTGATAGCAGCTTCCTGTCGCTTTATTCTCCGCCAGGGCCGCTGCCAGCCTTCCGCTTGCCACAGGTGAAAACTGCCCGCTCTGGTAAATAACGCCAACCAGCGTATCCGGATAAACAGAACTCAATACGCGGTTAATCACCACTGCCCCTACAGCCACCTGCCCTGTATAGCTCTCGCCGCCAGCCTCACAGTATATCAGATTGGCCAAAAGATACCTGTCCCCTTCCGCAAAACTGACTTCGGAAATATCTCTCCATTTCGACTGCGCCGCCAACCGGGACAAACGGATTTCCTCCGCCAGCTTTGCCTGCAGATCTTCTATATCCTGTTCCTGTTCCTTTAATTTCTGCTCATAAGCGAGGGCTTCCGACTCCGCCTGCGATATCTCGCTTGTCTTTCCCGCCAGATTGGTAGAAGTCTGGCTGACCAGCCCGGCCACCCTGCTTTTCTCCGCCTCCACCTGCTCTTTATACTCCCCCAGCTCCTGCCTTTCTTCCTCCAACTGCTGTTTTACCGCCTGTATCATCTCTTTGGTCGCGGTATACTCTTCCAGTTTCTTCCGGTCATAATCAGAAAGCTGTTCAATATAATCACTCCTGTTCAGAAAATCCGAAAAATCCGCCGAAGCAAAAAGCATTTCCAGAAGCACGTAGTCCTGCGTTTCATATATAAACTGAATGCGTTTCTTCATACATTCATACTGCCATTCCTCCGTTGCCTCCGCATCCGCCAGCTCTTCCTTCGTCTGTTCTATCTCCTTCTCCTTTTCGTCAATCTGCCGTTCCAGTTCCGCAATATTGTCGCTCACTTCCTGCAGCTGATCGTTCAGTGTTTTGAGCTGCCCCTGAAGCGAATTCTTCTGTGCATTCAGGCTGTCAATTTCCTCCTTTGTCTCGCCCAGATTCTCTTCTGTTTCCTTCTTGGCATTTTCAGCCTCCTGAAGCTTCTTACGGGTAGCCTCTGTCGCATATGCAGTTGACACACTCATGATGAGAAAAAAAACCGAAAGCAATACACCCGCAAGGACTACCGCCCTATTCCGTTTTCCTGTATGCTTCATTTGCCCTACCTGCCTTTACCGTTTCTCTTATCCCTATTTGGTACCGAAAATGCGGTCTCCCGCATCGCCAAGCCCCGGCACAATATAACCATGATCATTCAGCTTTTCATCCAAAGCACCAATATAAAGATCCACATCCGGATGCGTCTCCTGCATTTTTTTCACACCCTCCGGGGCCGCAATAATACACATAAAATGGATATTCCTGCATCCCTTATCCTTCAGCATTCGGATTGCCGCCGAAGCCGAACCTCCCGTAGCCAGCATAGGATCCACCACAAACACTTCCCGCTCCGCGCAATCCGCCGGCAGCTTGCAATAATACTCTACCGGTTCCAACGTCTGCGGATCACGGTACAGACCGATATGCCCTACCTTTGCCGCCGGAATCAGCTCCAAAACACCGTCCACCATCCCCAATCCCGCCCGCAGTATCGGAATAATCGCCATTTTCTTCCCTTTCAGCTCCTTTCCCATAGTTTCACAGATAGGAGTTTCTATTTTCACCTCGGAAAGCTGCAGATTCCTTGTAGCCTCATAGCAAATCAGCATGGCAATCTCACTGATTGTCTGCCGAAAATCCTTTGTACCGGTATCCTTTTTTCTAATATAACCAATTTTGTGCTGGATCAGCGGATGATCCATAACCATCACTTTACTCATCTCATCATTTCCTTTTCTAATGTGTCAATCGCCGCCACTCTCCTGCAATGTTTCTCCTCCCCTGAAAACGGCGTATTCAGGAAAGTATCTACAATCCCCAGCGCCAGATTCGTACCGACAATCCCAGCGCCGAGAGCCAGCATATTTGCATCATTGTGTTCCCTTGTCAGCCTTGCCGATACACTGTCGGAACAAAGCGCACAGCGGATTCCCTTTACCTTATTCGCCGTAATGGAAATGCCGATACCTGTCGTGCAGATGACAATCCCCCTCTCAAACTCCCCTGCCGCCACTGCCTTCGCCGCCGCACTCCCAAACTCCGGATAATCGCAGGACTCCGCACTCATACACCCGAAATCCCTGTAACCAATCCCCCTTTCCTCCAAATATTTCATCACCTCCTGTTTCAGGCCATATCCGCCATGATCACTCCCCAACGCTACCCGCATTTCCCAACCTCCTTGTCTTTATACACATCCCTAACCGCCGGCGCCCTTTAACGCCCCAGAGCGTGTTTGCCGCACCACGGCAAAAAATATCCCGCCATGAAAAACCATGGAAGCATGGAAGAATACCTTCCTTCCAAGTTACACATATTCTATATGATGCCCCGCTGCCTTAAACAAGCGGTTCATAATTGCCTGCCCGATCCCGCTTCCTTCCGGCTCCCCGAAACTTTCCGAATAGATAACAGTCACGCCCTCATCGTCAAATTCCCTCAGAATCCGGTACAATGCCTTTGCAATTGTATTTTCGTCTTTCCGGGTCCCGGCGCATTTCACACTGTCTGCAATATAATACTCCACCGAATCTTCTGTCCCGATAACCCCTACTTTCTCACCCTGCTGCCGCTTCTCCCGCGCCCGGCGGTTAATCTCTTCCACCACCTGCTCCTGCCTGCCGCTGATTATCGTCAACTCCCCCTTCGGCGCATAATGCCTGTACTTCATTCCCGGCGCCCTTGGCGGCTGTGCCGGGCTGCTATCCGAAAGCGCTTTATCCACCTCCGTCTTTCCCAAAACCCCCTCCAGCATTTCCTTCGTAATATATCCCGGCCGGAGAATCACAGGAACCTCCCCGGTCAGATCCACAATCGTAGATTCCAGCCCTATACCGATTTCCCCTCCGTCCAAAATCATATCTATCCTGCCATCCATATCCTCCGCCACATACCTGGCCAGCGTCGGGCTGGGCTTCCCTGATATATTGGCGCTGGGAGCTGCCACATACCCCCCTGCCGCTTCTATGAAAGCAAGCGCCGCCCTGTGCATCGGCATCCTCACCGCCACCGTATCCAGGCCTCCCGTCGTCGTCCGAGGAACCTTATCCGATTTCCGCAATATCATCGTAAGCGGCCCCGGCCAAAAAGCATCCGCCAGTCTCCTTGCCGTGTCAGGAACCTCTTCCACAAGATAAGGCAGATCCTCCATCCTGCATATATGCACAATCAACGGATTATCGGAGGGCCTGCCCTTCGCCCGGTATATCTTACCCGAAGACTCCTCCTTCAGGGCATCCCCTCCCAGGCCGTAAACCGTTTCCGTAGGAAAAGCAACCAGCCCGCCCTTTTTAATAATCTCCCCCGCCCGCCGCATAACATCTTTATCTATATTATTTCCATCCACAGAAATTATTTGCGTCTTCATACCACCCTCCATGATGCCGCACCGCGCCACCACAACCCCACCAGGAAAAATCCCCCTTCCCCGGCATCCTCCCGCGCGAAATGGATTCGTCATGCTATTCATGGCAAACACCACAAACCCACCACGAAAGCCTGGAAGAACGCCTCTTTCCAAGCGATACTTCGCTTTGCGTTCTTCCGCGTGAAATGGATTTGCCATGCATCATGCATGCAAATCCTAGAAGTTCTTAAGTGGTGTACTTTACCACTTTAGAACTTCTTTTCACGCTAATTATAGCATACAGGGCCTTTTTTTTGAAGGGGAATTGCATAAAATGCACATAAATCGTAACAGCTTGCACGGCACAGCAGAAAACAAATAAAACGGAAAGAAGCTTGTGCCCAAAAATCAAAAAACAGTTTCCCTATTCATATCTTTATGGTATAATATATTTTATTTTGCGCAGATACGCAGCCCTGAACCTGTTATAGCATTCACTATACATACCCGGCTGCGCTGTAGCCCATGCCTATGAGGAGGAGAATAATATGTATAAGAAAGTAAAACAATACGCACTCAGCCATGGTTTTACCGTGGAAGAGAAAGAGGGCCTGATTTACGGCACTATGAACGGATTCTTTTTCTCGATCCATCAGGATCCCACAACCCTGGCCAAACATACCGTACACCTGTGGGTGAAGGAAAACAATATGACGGCAGTCCCCGCCATTGCCGATTTCCTGAACCAGTGCACAGGCAAACATAAATACCTTCAATCCGCTTCCTACAGCGGCACGAGGGTGACTGCGGAATTCCAGGGACTTGGTTTCAAATGGCAGAAACTGTATACCCCATGCCTGGACGCTTTCCTTCAGGAGTTCACTGCATACTGCCAGTCAAATAACCTGGTATCCTGCTGTGAATCCTGCGGAGCCGAATCCGGGCTGAGCCTGTATCAGGTAGAAACCGTGGAACACATGCTCTGCCCTTCCTGCTATGCCAATGCCTCTGATTCCTTCCAGCGCAGGGCCGAAGAGATTTCCCGGAAAGGAAGCGGCAACATTATCGGAGGGATTGTCGGTGCCCTGCTGGGATCCGTGCTGGGAGTTATCGTATGGGTGCTTATTTACCAGCTTGGTTACATTTCCGGTATCGCAGGCTTAGTCATGGTTATCTGTGCTTTAAAAGGCTACGAAATACTGGGCGGGCACCTGAGCAAAACCGGAATCATCATAAGCTGCGTCATTTCCATCGTTATGCTGCTTATCGCGGAACAGGTATGCGTCGGCCTAGAAATCTATGATGTTTATAAAGATTACGCTGAAATCACCTTTTTTGATGCTTTCAAAAGCGTCCCTGAATTTCTGGAAGAACCGGAATTAAAAGCCGCCGTTATCTATGATATCGTTATCGGATACCTGCTCATGGCGGTAGGCGCATGGGGAACCGTCCGGCAGGCGCTCAAGAACTCCTCCGGCAAGACCAAGACCCGCCTCGTAACCCAGGTAACCAATACTGGTTCCGCGGGAAGATATTAATGTATACATACACCCTGGCAGTTTATGTCAGGGTGTTTTCGTTATGGTTAATTCACAAAAATACACTCACATCCCGTCTTTTCCAGAAACTCTTCCGCTGCCTTCTGCAGGTTTCCGGGATCCGCGAATTCCCCCACCTTCACCTGCAGTACCCTGCGCTGCGGAAGGAAAGACGGATTTTTACTTAAGGAAATGCCGTACTTCATGCACAATAGCTGTGCGGCCCTGAACAATTCGTTTTGGTTCACCTTATCTGCAATAGCCACACACCAGCCGGTCTGGTCGGCCAGGCTCTGCATTTCCTCCCGATACCTGCGCCCTACCGCCGGGGAAACAAAACTCAGTTCCAAATATTTCCCTCCGGGACCGTTCCTCAGGCTTTTTTTCTCCGGCTTATGCGGCAGTCCCTCGAAAACCTGGTCGATACAGAAAATCGCCATATTCTGTTCCGCCTTCTCCACCCCTCCCCGCCGTGGGCGGAAAAAGTCCCCTTTCTCCCCGGCTTCACCGGCCGCCTCCATCTGCTGCTCTGCGGAAATAACAGGCTGCTGCCCGTTGATAACAAGCCGCCACCCGGTAAGGGTATAAAACCTCCCCGCCGCTTCCTTCTCCTGCATCCCGGAAGAGCCGGCAAGGGTGACAGAGTAGAGTTTCCTGTCCTCATGATAGGAAACTTTGGCAACCCTGTCTCCAAACAAAGACGACAGCAGAACGGATACCGCATTATGGTTCGTTGCAGGATTAAGCCGTGCCGTCCATCCTGTGGCTTCATGAAAAACATCCGCGGCCTCCCGAAAGCCTTCCCTGTCCTGGGCATCCGGATAATCAAACTGCAGGGCCACCTCCCTGCTGCCGCCATGATAACTGATTTTACGGTAAGGAAATGCCGCAAAAATCTTTTCTATCTGCGGCTGCAGCTCCTGCTGGGTCAGTTCCTTTGGAGTCTGCAGTTTTTCAACTTCCTCCGGCGTATTGGCATCCCACAGGAACAGCCTCTTCACATTGGGCGTAAAATAACAGCTCCCCGTAAGGGCCTCCTGCATGGACTGCAATATATCCCCATCGGATACCGCCCTGCCATACCAGATACAGGCAAGCTGGGATACCGCAAAACTCTTTCCCGGATAATGCTCCCGCCAATACTCCCATAACAGCTTTTCATCCGCCGTCGTGTACGCATGATTCTTTTGCAAAGTAAAAGCCGGGACAAAAGCCGTCTGCTTCCTCTTGCTGCGAAGTGAAAACTCATAACACTGCCCGCATTCGGGCAAATAAACCTGCCTGCGGTAATCCTGGCCCGCCAGCTCTTTGCCCAATTCCTCTACCACATCCCTGTTCCCATGCACCAGATAAATATGCCGGGGTGAAAGCCGTTCCAGAAGCCCCTGGATTTCCATTTTATCACCGTGGGCGGAAAGACCGACCTGCTCAATCCTGCATTTCACAGGGATATTGCTTCCGTTCAGGGAAAGGTGCCCCTCCCCGGGATTTTCCAGCAGATCCAGCAACTGGCGGCCGGGGGATTCCTCATCCTGATAACCGGTGATAATGATACATGCATTTTCCGAGGCCGCAAGGCTTCTGGCATATTCGACACTCGGCCCGCCGGTAAGCATACCGGAGCTGGAAAGAAATATAGCGGGCTCCCCGCCGGACAATAACTCCTCCCGCCTCTGCATCGGCGCAACAGCCTGTATTTCCTTCGTGTAAAAGGGTTCGTTCCCTTTCAGTATACGCTTTCCCAGGGCATTTTTCAGGTAGGAAGGATTGCGCGTATACATAATATTGATATCCCGGATCATACCGTCCACATAGACAGGCACCGCCGGGATCTCCTGGTTTTGGATAGCGGCGCGCAAAATCAGCAGAACCTCCTGCGCACGCCCCAGGGCAAAAGCCGGAATCAGAATCTTTTTCCCCTCCTCAATGCATTCCCGCACCAGCTCCACCAGACGTTTTTCCTCTGTCTGCCTGTTGGCATGAAGGCGGTTTCCGTAAGTAGTCTCCACAATGGCTATGTCCGGCCGCAATTTCGGGATACTGGCGCCCTCAATAGTCCGCTGGGAAAAAGCCGAAAAATCCCCGGAGTAAAATAGAGTCCCTTCCTCCGTGGAAAGATAAATACAGGCCGCTCCCGCGATATGGCCCGCCGGGTAAAAAGTTAATGTAAAACCGTCCCAAACAGGGAAGGGCATCTGATACCCCAGCGGACGGATCCTCCCCAGCATCGCCAGCACATCCTGTTCGGAGTAGTACGGGATTTCCCCTTCCCTGCTATTCATAATTTTCAAACTGTCATATAATAGCACCCGGGTCAAATCCCCGGTCATGGCAGTCATATAAACAGGCGCGTCCGGGTATGCCTTGCTGACCAGGGGCAACGTCCCGATATGATCCATATGGGCATGGCTCACCAGAATGGCATCCACCCCGCCCTGCTCCTGCAGTGTCCTAAAGTCCGGAAGCGGATCTTTGGAGCCCGACTGCCGGATTCCCGCATCCATCAAAATCCCTTTGCCTGCAATATTTAAGTAAATACAACTGCCGCCGATTTCCATGGCGCCGCCGAGAAAATGCAAATTCATTTGTCCGACCCCCTTCCTTTCCCTTTATTCCATCCGCTCCGTTTATTCCATCCATTCCGTTTATTCCATGAGATCGGATACACGTCCGGGGAACAGGCAGGGGCCTAAATGAACGGCATTGCCGCCATACAGCCGCGTCACTTCTCCAGCCTGTATCCCATATAATCCAGAAACAGCTCCACATACATTGCATTTGCCCATGAGAACCATTCCCGTGTAAACCTGCCATCGTCGTCACAGAAAAAACCTTCGTGCATCACGCCTTTCCCGCCCGTCGTTGCTACCATGTTCTTAAGTATTTCCAGTTTTTCTTCCCGGCTTTCGCTTGTCAGCCCCTGGACTGCCATTGCAATATGCCAGATATAGCTGGTCGGCGTATGCGGGCTCCCTATTCCCGCCGCTTTTACCCCTTTATAATAATACGGGTTTGCTTCGCTTAAAATGTATTTCCTCGTATTCTCCGCCGTTTCCTTATCCGCCGGATAGCCCAGGTACTCCATCGCCAGAAGGCTCGGGACATTTGCATCATCCATCAGATTATACATACCGTATCCGTCCACTTCATACGCATAAACCATACCGCATTCCTGCGTAAAGGTTCTCCCTTCCCTTTCCACTGCTTCCCGCACCTGCTCCTTCATCAGCCCGGCTTCCTTCTCCAGTTTTTCATCCGAAAACAGCTCCCTTGCCATTTCTTCCAGATATCCCATAATCACCACAACAAACATATTGGACGGAATCAAATATCCATATGTGCAGGCATCGTCACTGGGACGGAACCCTGACCAGATCAGGCCGGTTCCCGATTTTACCAATGCCCCTTTCCCATCCCTGGAAAGAGTATCCCTGAACAGCTTCGCATTCCTGCGGAACCTGTACGCGGACTTCTCTTCATGGAACTGCTCCGTGCGGAATACCTGGAAGATTTTCTCCACCCCTTTGTGGAAATTATCGTCAAACTGCGACACGCATCCTGTATTCTTCCAAAGAAGGTAAGCCAACTGCACAGGATAACACAAAGAATCTATCTCATATTTCCGTTCCCATACCCACGGGTTTTGATCCGGATCATCTTTCTCCCAGCATGCCCCGTTCGGCTCCTCATTGAATGCATTCGCATATTCATCGATACAGATATACTTAAACTGCCTCTTCACCAGCCCCGCAATCAGTTCCCTGAGTTTTTCATCCTCTTTCGCCCAGAGGATATAAGGACGCAGTTGTGCCGTTGAATCCCTCAGCCACATCGCCGGGATATCCCCCGTAATGACATGGACTGTGCCGTCCTCCATCTTCTTCATTGTCGTATCCAATGTATCATTATAACACCGTTTAAATACCTCCAGTAATTCCGGGTAATCCGCCGCCCGTTCTTCAATCTGCCTGAAAAAATTATCCATATCCTCTCTCCTTCCGTTTTGTCCTGTTTTTTCACTGCATCTATAATACAGTCTACATTACTAAGATTTTAACAGGTATTCTGCAAAAAAACCAGTACCAGGATAAAAATTGCAAAGCAGCAAATCCTTTTGCATATTCTTCATATACTGCTAAACAACGCCGGAAAACTCCCGGCTCCGCAGCCGCGATATAGGAACCTCCCTGCCGTTATCCATATATGCCGTCCCGTTTTTATAGCCTTTTAAATGCCCCTATATGGTAAAGAAGCGGAAAACCAAAAGCCTCCGTTCAGGAAAGGTTACAAAAAGGTAACTAAGTAATAGATTTGTGCGTACTTTTCTTTGATTCCATCATACCGTACAATGTACTCAAGGAACAGGAAAATTCCTAAATTCACAATGGAGGTATTAAAAAATGGCACTCTCAAATTTAATTGGTTGGAATGAAAAATCTGCTGCATCCGCTTGCGGAGCCGGCGACAAGCCGGAAGAAAAGCCCGCTGCTTGCGGTTCTGCTTGCGGGGCTGGCGACAAGCCGGAAGAAAAGCCCGCTGCTTGCGGTTCTGCTTGCGGGGCCGGCGACAAGCCGGAAGAAAAGCCTGCTGCTTGCGGTTCCGCTTGCGGGGCCGGCGGCAAATAAGGAATTTTAATTCCGACAATCCCCGGCAGGGCTGGTGCCCTGTCGGAGATACTTTCAAATAAAATCCGATATTATCGGTTCTCAGATAAATATTAAATAGCTTTTAAACGGAGGAAAACAACATGAAACAATATTTTGCTTTTCAGTGGCACATTACGGACGAGTGCGACCAACGCTGCAAACACTGTTACATTTTTTCCGGGGATAATTGTAAAAAACCGGATACAATGGATTGGGCGCAAATGCAGGAAACTTTTTATAACTGCCTTGATTTTTGTGAAGTCTATGGAAGATTGCCTTATTTTTATATCACTGGCGGCGACCCCATTTTGCACCCGGATTTTTGTCGTCTTCTTACCCTGATAAAAGAGCATGAAATCCCATTTACAATTTTAGGAAATCCATTTCATTTATCAGATGAGGTTTGTCAAAAATTGAAATCATATGGCTGTCAAAAATACCAGCTTTCCCTTGACGGAATGAAAGATACCCACGACTGGTTTCGTAAACCGGGGTCTTTTGATTGTACTCTTGAGAAAATCGCCTGTATCAAAAGGGCAGGGATCCGTTCTGTCATTATGACTACAGTATCCGGTATTAACATCAGGGAAGTTCCCGATATCATCGATACTGTTGTTTCTGCCGGTGCCGATGTGTTTGCTTTTGCCCGTTACTGCCCCACCAGCGAAGAAAAAGACACTGGTATCCTTCCGCTTGAATACCGGGAATTGCTTGAAATATGCTATAACAAATTTCAGAAATATGAAGCGGAGGGCTGCCACACCTATTTTAACAAAAAAGACCACCTCTGGACGCTTTATGAATACGAAAAAGGGATTTTCAAAATCCCGGAGGACACGCAGGACGGCATGATATACGGCGGCTGTAATTGCGGCAACTGTCACATGACAATCTTACCAACGGGAGATGTTTATGCCTGCCGCCGGGTGCAGGGCAGCAAAGTCGGAAATGTATTTAACGACCGCCTTGCTGATATTTGGGTTTGCCAGATGGAAGCATACCGTGATTATACAAAATTTGAGAAATGTTCCAAATGCGAACTGCTGGCATTCTGCCGCGGCTGCCCCGCAGTAGCAAGCGGCAAAGACGGGAATTTTTATGCGGCCGATCCGCAATGCTGGAAGGAGGTTGTCTGATTATGAATGAAACAATGCAGACTATTTTACATCGCCGTGCAATCAGGCGTTTTGATGAAAGGCAGATAGATGAAGATCTTTTACAGCAGATACTACAGGCAGGGCTTTACGCTCCAAGTGCGGGCGGGAAACAGGAGGTTATTTTTGCAGTATGCCAGGACAAGGAAGTGAATAAAAGGTTAGGAAAAATCAAACGCGCAAACTCTAATCCCCATATGGCAACGGCAAAGAATTATGTATCTAAAGAACAGCCAAGTATTGCAGACGACCCTAAGCTGGTAAATGCTTTTTATGACGCACCAACCGTTATTACCATGTTTGCCCCGGAAAATTTTCTTTTTTCCGTCGATGACTGTGCAGTTGCCGCCGAAAATATGATGTTGGCGGCAGACTCTTTGGGGATTGGTTCTTGTTATATCGGGCAAGGCTGGACAGCTTTTGCAGATAACTACGGACAGGAAATTTTGCGTAAATGGGAAATACGCACAGATTATTATGCTGTCATGCAGCTCTTATTAGGCTATCCAAAAGCAAACGACATGCACCCTGCAGCGAAAGCACGCAAAAATGACAGGATCTTAAGATTCTAGTTGCATGAAAGGCCATAATATTACCACTTTTCCGACTCACAAATGATATTGATTTGGATTTTATAAATAAGGCTTATTCTGCTTTCATTTATTATTTATCCATCACTCCGGGTGCACCATATGCCATAGTACAAAATACCTGTGTACCATGGCGACGACTGCACAGCATATAACCCAGGATGTGTCCTGTAATCCAGACATACATAGATTGCATGCCCTGCAAAAACTCCAATCAATGAACTGATCAGTATATTTAAAAATCCGTTTATCTTCTTATAAGCTTCCATCATTCCATTTTTAACCGCCTATTTGATTACAAAATACAATGCTGCCAAAACAACCATTGCCGTTCCCGCACTGCTTCCCAGCTCCTGCCAAGGTTCGGCAATCCCTTCGCTCATACCAAATTTTTCCCATAAACCCATTTTGATCCCCGCTCTCTCCCAAATCTCTTCAAAGATCAATTTCCCCTCTCTGCCTTCTCTTTCTCTTAAAAAAACGAACGGCAATATTGATGATACATAGCAACACAAAGAGACTCGTAAAGTTAATCCAGATATCTCTGTACGCTGTTCTCGCCAAAGGTTCCCGCAGTCCGCTGAACCAGACATAAGCGAACGCCAGCAGTTGCGAGGGGATATATGCAATCAAATATCTGAGGGCTAAAGGCTGGACAGGCAGATTCGTACACAGCCCAAATGCTGCTACCCCAATCAAGAGAATGATAGCCCTGTCTAATTCGTGCCAGTTGCCGCTTGGGTCTTCATAAATGCCGTTGCAAAGATACAAAACGCTGTTCAATAATGTAATCACTGTATATATAATCGAATAAATCGAAACTATACGTATCCATTTTTTCTTATTCATTTTTCCCTCCATCTTCGTTTTTCTTTTTTTCGGCTGTAGAAAACAGATAAGTTATTTTATTATAACCTTTCAAAAATATCAAAACACTTTCTTCTGTTTGTAGCCTTACTGAAATGCAGGGGACTGGACGCTTTCCTGTCCCTCCCTGGGGAACAGGATCTGGAACATCCACAGCATCTCTTTCTGGGACTCAAACTCCCATATTACACAAAGCAAAAACCCCGAAAAACAGCGTTTTTCAAGGTTCTCTGAGAGGCGCAGACCGGATTTGAACCGGTGAATCAGGGTGTTGCAGACCCACGCCTTACCGCTTGGCTACTGCGCCATATATATGACTTTTTTATTATACCAAATTTACAAAATAAAATCAAACTCTTTTTTATTTATTTATCGCACAAATGACTCCGACGGGAATCGAACCCGTGTTACCGCCGTGAAAGGGCGATGTCTTAACCGCTTGACCACGGAGCCAAATAAACATAATATTCCAGAAGATAAAAAGTCCATAAATCTTGTTATTTATGAACCTTTGAATATCAATAACGTCCAACTCCCCGAGTAGGGCTCGAACCTACAACAACTCGGTTAACAGCCGAGTGCTCT
>CANDKY010000093.1 GCA_947385425.1 uncultured Lachnospiraceae bacterium
CGGATGAGATATGTGGTCTGCGGCGCTCCGGGAAGCTTAAGTTAATGACATTGCCTGTGAACAATAACGCCCGATTTATTGTTTGCGGGCAATTTTATCTTTTGTGTTGCATTTTTTGATGAATAATGTATAATCAAGCATAGAAGATTATTTCCAGGAGGAGAAAACAGATATGATTGGCAGAACAGGATTGTCTTTTGACAAAGATTTATTTAAGCGGAGCGTGGTATATAACGTAAAGACATTATATAGAAAGAGCATGGAGGAAGCGACCCAGCAGCAGATTTTTCAGGCAGTGTCTTATGCGATCAAGGATGCCATTGTAGATACCTGGATGGACAGCCAGGAGCAGTATGAGAAGCAGGATCCGAAGATGGTTTATTATCTGTCTATGGAATTTTTAATGGGACGTGCCCTGGGCAATAATATCATTAACCTGCAGGCATACAAACCCGTGAAAGAGGCTTTGGATGAGTTAGGGGTAGATTTGAATGTGATAGAGGATCAGGAACCCGATCCGGCGCTCGGGAACGGCGGCCTTGGAAGGCTGGCGGCATGTTTCCTTGATTCCCTGGCAACGCTTGGCTACTGCGCGTACGGCTGTGGGATACGTTACCGCTATGGTATGTTCAAGCAGCAGATCCGCGACGGATATCAGATCGAAGTGCCGGATAACTGGCTGGAAAACGGGAACCCGTTCGAACTGCGCAGGCCGGAGTATGCAAAGGAAGTGAAGTTCGGCGGTTATGTGAATGTATATGTGGATGAGAACGGGAGGAGCAATTTCAGGCAGGAGGGATACCAAAGTGTCCATGCAATCCCGTATGATCTCCCGATTGTAGGTTATGGCAACGGTATTGTCAATACGCTGCGTATCTGGGACGCACAGCCGGTGGAATGCTTTAAACTGGATTCCTTTGACAAGGGTGATTACCAGAAAGCGGTGGAGCAGGAGAACCTGGCCCGGAATATCGTAGAGGTATTATATCCGAACGATAACCATTATGCGGGCAAGGAACTGCGCCTGAAGCAGCAGTACTTCTTTATTTCCGCATCGGTGCAGGAGGCGGTGGCAAAATATATGCGCAAGCATAAGGACATCCGCAAGTTCTACGAGAAAGTGACATTCCAGTTGAACGATACCCATCCGACTGTTGCGATTGCGGAACTGATGCGTATTTTGATGGATGAATATTATCTGACCTGGGACGAGGCATGGACGGTTACGACGAAGACCTGTGCTTATACCAATCATACGATAATGGCGGAGGCTTTGGAAAAGTGGCCGATTGAACTGTTCTCCAGGCTGCTTCCCAGAATCTACCAGATTATAGAAGAGATTAACCGGCGTTTCGTTATGCGCATCGAGCAGACTTATCCGGGCAACCACGAGAAAGTCCGCAAGATGGCGATTATTTATGACGGACAGGTGAAGATGGCCCACCTTGCCATAGCAGCGGGCTATTCCGTGAATGGTGTAGCGAGACTGCATACAGAGATTCTGAAGCATCAGGAACTGAAAGACTTTTACGAGATGATGCCGGAGAAATTCAACAACAAGACAAACGGGATTACCCAGAGGCGTTTCCTGCTGCACGGCAATCCGCTGCTTGCCGATTGGGTGACTTCCTATGTGGGGGATGACTGGGTTACCGATCTTCCGAAGATCAATAAGTTAAAGGTCTATGCGGAGGATGAGAAGGCGCAGCAGGAGTTTATGAATATTAAATATAAAAACAAAGTGCGCCTGGCGGAATATATTGCGGAACACAACGGCATCAAAGTGGATCCCAGGTCTATCTTTGACGTGCAGGTAAAGAGGCTCCATGAGTATAAACGGCAGCTTTTGAATATTCTGCATATTATGCATCTGTATAATGAACTGAAAGAACATCCGGATATGCAGTTTTACCCCAGGACATTTATTTTCGGGGCAAAGGCAGCAGCCGGTTACCGCAATGCGAAGCTGACGATCAAGCTGATCAATGCGGTAGGGGATGTGGTAAATAACGACCCTTCGATTAACAATAAGATCAAGGTGGTATTTATTGAAGATTACAGGGTATCCAATGCGGAAATGATTTTTGCGGCGGCAGATGTGTCCGAGCAGATTTCCACTGCCAGCAAGGAAGCATCCGGGACAGGCAATATGAAGTTTATGTTAAACGGGGCGTTGACTCTTGGTACTATGGATGGTGCAAATGTGGAGATTGTGGAAGAAGTCGGGCAGGAGCATGCTTTTATCTTTGGTTTAAGCTCCGATGAAGTGATCCGTTATGAGAATTTCGGCGGTTATGACCCGATGGAAGTATTCAATAATGACCCGAATATCCGCAAAGTGCTGATGCAGCTGATTAACGGGACATATTGCAGGAATGATCCGGATTTATTCCGTCCGCTTTATAATTCGCTGTTAAATACGCTTTCCACTTCAAAGGCGGATACGTACTTTATCCTGAAAGATTTTCAGGCTTATGCGGAAGCGCAGAGGAAAGTGGAAGCTGCTTACCGGAATGAGAAGGAGTGGGCGAAGAGTGCGATCCTGAATATTGCGTGCTCAGGCAAATTCTCTTCCGACAGGACGATCCAGGAATATGTGGACGAGATCTGGCATCTGGACAAGGTGGTACTGCCTCCTAAGAAGATCGAGACGAAGGCGGTAAAATAAGAAATTGCCGTAAGTTATTTCCCGGTATCCCTGCAGGGCAGCGGCGGTAAATACAGGCAGGCAACAAGGAAGGTTAAGATTTGGTGCTGTGGTGCGGCGCCAAATCTTTTTTCCGTCTATGCTGCGGTTACTTATTTGTGATGCTTGAAAACTGTTATAATCTTCTATATAATGGATATACAGGGAGTAGGCAGGGGATATTGCAGGGCCGGGAAAGGAGGAGTTATATGCTGAATAACAGGACAATGCAGGAAATGCCGGAAGGGGCGGAACTGAAGGGGAGGATATTGGCGGCGAGGGAGCGGCTTGCGGCGCAGCAGATGCAGATCAAAGAGCATAGGATTCCGGTACTGGTTCTTATGGAAGGTTGGGGGACTGCAGGGAAAGGGCGTATCATAGGGCAGGTTATACGGAATATTGACCCGCGTTTTTTCAATGTGGTTTCTTTGGAAAAAACAACGGAGGAGGAAATGAGAAAACCTTTTCTGAGCCGTTATTTTACAAAGATTCCGGAAGCGGGGAAGTTCCTGTTCCTGGATTCGGGCTGGATGGAAGACGTGACCGGGCTTTATCTGCATAAGGAGCTGGGTACGGAAGCCTATGAGGTGAGGATTGAGAGTATACGCCGGTTTGAGAGGCAGTTGACGGACAACGGGTATTTGGTAGTGAAGTTCTTTTTCCACATCGGGAAGAAGGAGCAGAGGAAAAGGATTAACAGCCTGCTGGAGGATATTGATACCGAGTGGAGGGTCAGTGACAGTGACCAATGGCAGAACAGGCATTATGAGGAATGTATGGAAGTATACAGCCATTATCTGGAAATGACCAATGCGCCCTCTGCGCCATGGTATGTTGTGGACGCGGAAAAAAAGAAGTGGGCGGAGCTCCAGGTGCTGGAGGCGCTGGCGGAGAGGATTGATACCGCGCTGCAGAACCATGCACTTGCGGTGCCTTTGCTGCAGAATGTGTTTCCGTTGGTGAAGATGCCGAAATTGGCGGAGATTCCGTTGGACGCGGCAGTTGCGGAGGGGGAATACAAGGAAGAGCTGAACAGGCTGCAGGAGCGTCTGGGGGAACTTCATAACCGTCTGTACCGGAAACAGGTGCCGGTGGTTATTGCTTATGAGGGGTGGGATGCCGCCGGGAAGGGCGGGAATATTAAGCGTATTACGGAAGCGCTTGATCCAAGGGGCTATGAGGTACATCCGATTGCAAGCCCGCAGCCTCATGAAAAGGCAAGGCATTACCTGTGGAGGTTTTGGAGCAGGGTGCCAAAGACGGGGCATATAGCCATATTCGACAGGAGCTGGTACGGAAGGGTAATGGTGGAGCGTCTGGAGGGGTTTTGCAGTGAGAATGACTGGAAGCGTGCGTATAATGAGATAAATGAATTTGAGAAGGAGCTTGCTGACTGGGGCGCGGTGATAATCAAGTTCTGGGTGCAGATTGACAAGGATACCCAGTTACAGCGTTTCGAATTGAGACAGAATACGCCAAAGAAGCGCTGGAAAATCACCGAAGAGGATTGGCGCAACCGTGAGAAGTGGGATGCCTATGAGGCTGCGGTGAATGAGATGATACAGAAGACCAGTACGGTATATGCGCCATGGCATATACTGGAGTCTGTGGATAAAAAATATGCGCGGATAAAGGCGCTGCGGATTGTCACGGAGGAGATAGAGAAAGCTGTATTTTGAAATCAGTTTTTTTATCCTATAAATCATTTAAAAGGAAGGAATAGAAACAAAGATGGAAAACGAAAGGAAAGGCAGGGCGGGAGTCCCGAAGAGACGGGGGATAGGGGTCACGGTAAAGTTGGCAGTGGCCGTTGTGGTCAGCGCTGTTATTGCAATGTCCGTACTACTGGCAGTGGTATATGACCGGATGTCCCAGACGCTTCTGGAGAAGAGTGAAGAAATACTGCGTACCACCACCGATAAAACGATCCAGGAGACAAGGGCGTGGATGAACCGGACTCTCACTATGCTGGAAGCAGAGAGGGATATCATAGAGTATGAAGATATGGATATCCCGGAATTGATGGATTATATCAGGCACACGGCGGATCAGAACGATGCGTATCCGGCCGGGTTGTATGTGGCGCTGACAGACGGTTCCCTGTATCATGCATCTTTTGTTCCGGGGCCGGAGTTTAATGCTTTGGAGAAAAGCTGGTACATAAATGGGCTGGATTCGGAGGAATTTTTATTAGGGGATGTGTATTTTGACGAGGACAGCCAGTCATATGTGGTAGGGGCATCCGGGGTGCTGAAGCACCGGGACGGTTCCGTTCGGGGAGTGGCGGCTGCGGATGTGTATCTGAATTCCATTTCCGATATTGTAAGGGATATCAGGATTGAAGATACCGGCGGTATTTTCCTGGTTGATACCCGCACAGATACGATTATCGGGCACCGGGATGAGACGGTCGTCGGGGAAAAGCTGAGTGAGGCAGGCGGCGGTATGTATGATTATGCCGGAGAGCAGATACGGGACGGAAATATGGGACTGGGCCTTTATGAGGAGAATTATATTCAGACGGCTGAGATTGCGGGCAGCAGTTGGGTGGCGGTAGCCTATGTCTCCAGGGCAGAGGTATTGGCGGAATTGTACAGCCTGACTGAGGCGATGGTGTCGGTGTCATTGATAGCGGTATTAGTATTGATTCTTCTTGTAGTTATCCAGATACGGAGGATTATCGGCAGGCCGGTGAGGGAGCTGAGCCGGGTAGCGACCCGGATTGCGGAAGGCGATTTGGATCAGAGTATCCGTTATAAGTCCAGGGATGAGCTGGGCATACTGGCCGATAATTTCAAGAGGGTTACTGTGAGGCTGCGTGATTACATAAAATATATCAATGAAATTTCAGATACTCTGCGGGAGATTGCAAAGGGGAACCTTGCTTTTGCATTGGAAAGTGAATATGCCGGGGAGTTTGCGAAAATCAAGGATTCCCTGGAGGAGATTTCCGTTGAGCTGAACGGTGCCATGGGGCAGCTCCGTGCTTCGTCACGGGATGTTGCGGCGGGGGCTGCACAGGTTTCCAACAGTGCGGTGAGCCTGTCCCAGGGTTCCACGGAACAGGCAGCGGAGGTGGAAGCATTGGCAAGGCATATCGGTGAAGTGTCTGACAGTGTGGAGAAGATTGCCCAGGGGTCGAACAAGGCCAGCAGTATTTCCAGGGAAGTCAGGGAGGCCCTGTTGGAGAGCAACACGAAGATGCAGAATATGACGGAGGTGATCCGGAAGATAAGTGACAGATCCAATGAGATCCACAAGATCGTTAAGACTATTGATGATATTGCATTCCAGACAAACATCCTGGCTCTGAATGCGGCGGTGGAAGCTGCCAGGGCAGGGGAGGCCGGGAAAGGCTTTGCGGTAGTGGCCGACGAGGTACGGACTTTGGCGGGCAGGTCTGCCGCGGCGGCAGGCGAGACGACGGTCCTGCTTGGGGAGACAATCAGTTCCATGGAAGAGGGCGTTATCGCGGCGGATGATACGGCAAAATCCATGTTGTCGGCGGCAGGGCTTGCGGAGGAAATGGATAATCTGGTCAGCGGTATTGCGGATTACACAAAGCAGCAGGCTGTCACGGCGGCGGAAATCAGCCATGGGATTGACCAGATAGCTGTCGTTGTCCAGAATAATGTGGCCACGGCGGAATCCAGCGCCGCAGCCAGCGAAGAGCTGTCCGGCCAGGCCGCTTCGCTGAGGGAACTGGTATCCAGGTTCCGGCTTAAGGGATAGTAGTCCAAAACTTTAGCTGCTTTTTATAATGCGGCTTGCAATCAAATTATGATTGCTCTATAATGGAAATGTTTGAACAGGCGTTCAGATTGGAAACGGATCAGGGTGCCATATGATTTTATAAATAGCTTAGTATGCGAGGAGGAAAGATTATGATACATTTGTCAGACGGCGGCGCATATCTGGTAAACGGGACGGATATTGTCCCTGACAGTGCGCAGGCCCAGGCTGAAATAGAGAGTAAGACCGGAAAGGAAGTAAGCAGGGAAGAGGCGGCAAGGGAAACCATTGCTTACCGTATTTTGAAAGAGCATAATACTTCCGGCAATATGGAAAAGCTGAAGATTAAGTTTGACAAGCTTACATCCCATGACATAACATTTGTCGGTATCATACAGACGGCGCGCGCGTCAGGGCTGGAGAAATTTCCGGTGCCTTATGTATTGACAAATTGCCATAATTCCCTTTGTGCGGTGGGCGGTACGATCAATGAGGATGATCATATGTTCGGGCTGACCTGCGCAAAGAAATACGGCGGTGTGTATGTCCCGCCGCACCAGGCGGTGATCCATCAGTACGCCAGGGAAATGCTGGCGGGGGGCGGACGGATGCTCCTCGGTTCCGATTCCCATACCCGTTACGGCGCGCTGGGGACCATGGCGATGGGCGAAGGGGGGCCGGAACTGGTAAAACAGTTGCTGAACCAGACTTATGACATTAATATGCCCGGAGTAGTAGGCGTATATCTGACCGGGGAGCCGGTAAAGGGCGTAGGGCCGCAGGATGTGGCGCTGGCAATTATCGGTGCGGTATTTGGCAACGGATATGTGAAGAATAAGGTGATGGAATTTGTGGGGCCGGGCGTGGCTTCCCTGAGTGCGGATTTCCGGATTGGCATTGACGTTATGACGACGGAAACTACCTGCCTGTCTTCCATATGGAAAACGGACAGGGAGATTGAAGAGTTTTATGATATCCATGGCAGGAAAGAGGACTATAAGGAACTGAGCCCGGGCGAGGTGGCATATTATGATGGCATGGTCACGGTGGATCTGGGCAGCATAAGGCCGATGATTGCCATGCCGTTCCATCCGAGCAATACTTATACAATCGAAGAGGTAAATGCGAATCCGGAAGATATTCTGGAGGAGGTAGAGAAGCGGGCGGCCGTCAGCCTGGACGGGGCCGTGGAATTTACATTGAGGAATAAGATAAGGGACGGAAAAATTTATGTGGATCAGGGTATTATTGCCGGTTGTGCGGGCGGCGGTTTTGAGAATATCTGCGCTGCGGCGGATATCCTGAAAGGGGCCGCTATCGGTTCCGGCGGATTTACTTTGAGCATATATCCCGCTTCCATGCCGGTATATATGGAGTTAATCAGGAATGGCTGCGCGGCGGCGCTGATGGAAACCGGTGCGGTGCTGAAAACGGCATTCTGCGGCCCTTGCTTTGGCGCGGGTGATACCCCGGCTAATAATGCGTTCAGTATCCGTCACTCCACAAGGAATTTCCCGAACAGGGAGGGATCCAAACTGCAGAACGGACAGATTTCTTCGGTAGCGCTTATGGATGCGCGTTCCATTGCGGCGACAAGCGCAAACAAGGGCGCACTGACCCCGGCAACGGATTTTGACGGGGAAATCGGGAAATATAAATACCATTTTGATTCCAATATATATGCAAACCGTGTTTTTGATTCCAAAGGGAAAGCGGATCCGGACGTAGAGATTCAGTTCGGGCCCAATATAAAGGACTGGCCGCAGATGTGTGCGCTGCCGGAAAATCTGGTGCTTCAGGTAGTTTCAGAGATTCATGATCCCGTGACGACTACGGATGAGCTTATCCCTTCCGGGGAAACTTCTTCTTACCGCTCCAATCCGTTGGGGTTGGCGGAATTTGCACTTTCCAGGAAGGATCCGGCTTATGTCGGGCGTGCGAAGGAGATTCAGAAAGCGCAGACGGCAGTGATGGAAGGGAGATGCCCGTTAGAGGCGAAGCCGGAACTGAAAACGGTAATGGACACCATCCAAAAGGAATATCCGGATGCGGGAAAAGGGAATATCGGTTTCGGTTCCACCATTTTTGCCGTGAAACCGGGAGACGGGTCGGCGAGGGAACAGGCGGCTTCCTGCCAGAAGGTTCTGGGAGGATGGGCGAACATTGCGAATGAGTATGCAACCAAGCGGTACCGTTCCAACCTGATCAACTGGGGAATGCTCCCGTTTATAATAAAAGAGGAAGATACAAAGCTCCCGTTTAAAAACCTGGACTACATTTTTATTCCGGATGTGAAAGCGGCAGTGGAGGAAAAGGCGGACAGCATTAAGGCTTATGTGGTCCGTGAAAGCGGAATGGAAGAGTTTGAAATGGCATTGGGAGAATTGACGGATGAAGAGAGGCAGATTATCCTGAAAGGGTGCCTGATTAATTATAACAGAGTATCATAATTCATTTTCAGTGCAGTAGGCGCAGGTGTATATGAAGGGAAGGAAGAAAGTAAGGAATATGGGAAAAAGCATTCTGACATATGCCGGCAGGCGAGTGCTGGCGGCGGTTTTAGGTTTTGGATTACTGGCAACAGGGTTTACAGGCTGCGGAGTCAGTGCGCAGCCGTCGGCAGAGACGGAGCGTGAGGGAAGTACTGCGTATGCGGCAGGTGCAGAATGGCAGAATGCTGTGGAAAGCGGATCCGTGTATCAGGCGTATCCATTGGAAATGGAGAAAGTGGAAACGGTCGTATTGCATGAAGAAATTGCGGTATACCCGTTGGCGGCAGGGCAGGGGATAAGCAGCGCGGAGGGGCGGGAACAGCAGAAGAGGGAAGCCGAGCTGGAAGCACTGAAAGCGGCGTTTACGGATATGGAGGCAGTGGAAGTCTATGCGGCCGCTAATGTGAATGCACGTACGGCGCCGTCCACGGAGGCCGAGGTATATACGGTTGTGAAGCGTGGGACTGTTTTGCAAAAGAACGGGGAAGCGGGAGGCTGGAGCAGGGTAGTGATGGAAGATGGGACTTATTACATCAAGTCCGAGTATTTAAAGGAAAAGAAAAGGCCGGCGGAGGGCAGCCATAAAATAGCTATTGATGCCGGGCACCAGAGCAAAGCAAATACGCAGAAGGAAGCAATAGGCCCCGGAGCCAGTGAGACAAAGATGAAGGTGACAGGCGGGACGCGGGGGACAACGACCGGGCTGTATGAATATGAACTGACATTGCTGGTTTCGGAGAAGCTGCGGACGGAACTGGAAAACAGGGGATATGAGGTGTACATGGTCAGAGAGAGCCATGATGTGGATATCAGTAATTCGGAGCGGGCGAAAATGGCCTATGATTCCGGGGCAGAGATCTTTGTACGGATTCATGCCAACGGTTCGGAGAACAGCAGTGCAAACGGGGCCATGACGATATGCCCCACGCCGCAGAATCCTTACGTGTCCGGCCTTTATGCGGACAGCCAGCGGCTGTCTTCGCTGGTGCTGGACGGACTGACGGCAAGCACCGGCTGCCGCCGGGAACGGGTATGGGAAACGGATACGATGAGCGGCATTAACTGGAGCGAAATTCCGGTGACAATTGTGGAAATGGGTTATATGACAAACCCGGAGGAGGATAAGAAGATGGCGCAGGAAGATTATCAGCAGTTGATTGCCGTGGGGATTGCAGACGGGATTGACGCGTACTTTGCGGAATAGGAGTATAGGCATAAGCCGGGCAGTTCCTCAGTTGCGCGGCTGTCACAGGTTATTTTCATACAGTTCCTTAAGTTTTTGGCTATAATTTCCGATATAGTAAATACAGGGCCGGTTATCCTGGATGGATGACGGCTTCTGTATTTACATATCGTTTGGCCACGGATGGTGTTTATTGATACGGCGGAGCCGTAGGATAAACGCCATTTTTTGTTGCACGGGCCCATGCAGGGGAAGATGCAGGGACAGGAAAAAACGGCGGGATGCGGAAAGGAGTATATATGCGGATCAGTACTTCGGACATAAGAATGCAGTCAGCGAGGAGCTACCATTCCTATATGGAAAGTAATTCGAGTATGGTAGTGATGGTAGGGACAAACGGGCTTTTATCGGATCAAAATAAGGATGAAAATCCGGAAAATAATATTCTTGTAGGGGAGGAATTGAAGAAGAAATTTGACGGGGAGGATACGTTTGAGGAAAAGAAAAAGGCTTTGCAGGAGAAGATGAATGAAATGAGTTCCAATTCAAGGCTGGGAAGGCTCAAGACAATAAAGAGCAAGCGGGATCCGCTCAGCAGGGTAAGAGAGAACTGCCTTCAATACTTAATCAGGATATTCTGGGGGGAACAGGAAAAATGGAAGCAGAATTTTGCCACGCTGCAGCCGGTAAACGAACAGAAACTGCTGGAAACGGTGTATTACAGGACGGAAACATATTTTGAGGAGAGCGAGGACACTACTTTCTCAGCCATGGGGACGGTGCAGACAGCGGACGGACGCCAGATCCCGATCCGGATGAATGTGGGGATGAGCAGGAGCTTTGCCGCGTATTATGAGGAAAATTACGAACAGGTACAGGAAAGGATGCGGGATCCGCTGGTAATTAACCTGGAAGGGAACGTAGCGGGGCTTTCGGATCAGACATTTTTCTTTGATCTGGACGGGGATGGTGAGAAAGAGGAATTATCCATGCTGGAAAGGGGAAGCGGTTATCTGGCGTTGGATAAGAACGGGGACGGCATAATCAATGACGGCAGTGAACTGTTCGGGACAAAGTCAGGCAATGGCTTCCGGGATCTGGCAGCCTATGATTCGGACGGGAATGGCTGGATTGATGAAGATGATGAGATATGGGATAAGCTGCTGATCTGGACTAGAGATGAGGACGGAAAGGAAATATGTTATAAACTTTCCGAAAAAGGCGTAGGTGCAATCTGCACCGGGAGCGTAAACACGGAATTTTCCCTGAACGGTGCGGATAATGCAGCAAACGGGCGGATACGCCAAACCGGGCTCTTTTTATACGAAAACGGCATGGCAGGGACGATCCAGCATGTGGACGTAGCAGAACAGGGAAGCACACAGCCATCCGGCCACTTTGAGGCAGTGAGCTGACGGATATTTCTCCGAGGGGAATGGTCCGGAAGACCTGTCTTGCGGAACTGGAAACAGCAAGGCAGGTATTCCGGACCCGGAGGAATATCCGGCCATGTATTAGGGACGGATATTTCTCCGAAGGGAATGGTCCGGAAGACCTGTCTTGCGGAACTGGAATAAGAAAGGAGGTGGGGCAATCCTTTAAGGCCATGGCGGAAGGAAAGGGAATAAGGGACAGCAGAAAAAGATAACAGGAATAGAAGCAGGACATTGCCACATACAATAGTGTGGGGGTGCTGCATGGGAAAAAAAGAAATCATTAAAAACGTCTTAAAAAACAGAGGAATCGCAGCCAAACCCGATTACCGGGATTTGGGTGCGGTTCTTTTGTTTATTTTACTGGTTCCGTATATCGTATCTTTCTTCTTTGGGAATGTAGGTGCAAAGGAGGCTGCAGAAGGCGCAGAAGAGGGAGGGGGCGGTGCGGAGCCCGCGGTATTGGAGGATGATATAGGGAAGTCAGAGTATATTGTATATAATAAGACTTTGGCCGGTACGGAAAGGATACCGCTGGAAACATATCTGGCGGGTTGTCTGCCCTTGACCATTGATATGGGGTATGAGATGGAGGCATTGAAGGCGCAGGCAGTAGTGCTGCGCACAGAATTGATGAAGCAGGCGCAGGGGAAATGCATCTATGTGGAAGGCGGGGCTGCGAAAACGGGAGCGGACGAATATGAGAGAAGCAAAGAGGCTGTCGCCAGTACCAGGGGAATGTTTTTAACGTATGGGGGCGAGATCATTACAGCGCCGTATTTTGCAGTAAGCGCGGGGGCTACAAGGAACGGCAACGAAGTGTTGGGGAGAGGGGAGTATGCTTATCTGAAATCCGTGATGTGCCAGAGGGATTTTACTGCCGGGGATTATGCGGGAAGCGTGAGGATCGGTAAGCACACCTTTTGGAAAAGGCTGGGGGAATTTATCATAGATATGGAATATGAAGAAGGGAAAAGGGCGGAGGAGCAGATAACCCTTGGCAGGGACAGGGCCGGATATGTGACGGAAGTGTCGGTAAACGGGAAAACAATATCCGGGGAGGTGTTCCGGGAGATATTTTCGCTCAATTCCTCCTGTTTTGAAGTGGAGGAAGAAGGGGATACTATAGTTATAAAAACAAAGGGGGTAGGCCATGGGCTGGGGCTGTGCCAGTATGGTGCAAACGAAGCGGCGAAAAGGGGAAGCGATTATATAGATATTTTATCTTATTTCTTTTCTGATACCGTAATAGAAAAAATCGGGGATTCTGGGTAAAAATTGAATAAAGAATGGCAAACAGGCAAAACTATCGGTGAGGAATTAAAAAGGGAGACCTGATATAAATCGGATTAGGAGGAATGAAAATGAGAAGAAGAAACAGGGACAGGGCCAGGAAGGAAAAAATCGTTATGGCTCTCTCATCGGTATTTGTGCTGGCTGCATTAACGGTAACGGGTTTATTTATCAGAGAGAAGAATGAGGATAAGAGCGACGGCTATGTAGTGGATTTCAGTTCACTGGAGAATAATGGGAATGAACTGGCACAGAACGGAACGGATAACCTTCAGGAAATCGCGGAAGCACAGCAGAGCAGGAATATACAGGAGATACAGGACGATGCGGTAACGTCGGACGACCTGGATTACGATCCTTATTTCCAGGAAACCGATTCTCTGAGTGTGGAGAATACGGATAAGGAAGAGGGTAAGACGAAAACGTCCGACGGGCCGGGCAGCGATTCGAAAACACGCTCCGGGATTGATAAGGATAAGGGGAAAAAGGAAGACGGTGAAGAGGGAAAGACAGAGGAACCCAAAGATACGGCGGACAGTGGCGAAGAAAGCTTGATGGAAGAGGTAGCCGCTATGGAGGAGATGGAAGATACTATGGCTATCGCGACATCCACTTCCATTCAGCCGGCGCTTACTTTCAGTGACGGGGACACGCTGGCATGGCCGATTGTAGGCAATGTGCTGATTAATTTCAGTATGGACAAGACTGTTTATTTCCCTACTCTGGAGCAGTATAAATATAATCCGGCAATTATCATAGCGGCAGTGGAGGGAGAAACAATCACAGCGGCTGCAAACGGTAAAGTAAAGAGTATAATGAAGGATCCGGAACTCGGGAATGTAATTGTGATGGAACTGGGGAACGGGTATGAGCTTACCTATGGACAGGTGAAGGATATTACGGTATCGGAAGGGGGCTTCGTGAACCAGGGAGAAATTATCGGCAGTGTGGCAGCCCCTACAAAATATTATTCAGTGGAAGGGTGTAATGTATACTTTAAGCTGACGAAGGACGGGACGCCAGTCAATCCGATGTCGAAGCTGAACTGATGCTTTACGGTATAGTTTGGTGCAAGGATAAAGAAATGTAAAGGACGGGCCCTGCAGGCTGCGTGTAGTTTTAGAGCGTGTCGAAAAATGCTTTCCGGCAGAGGCGGGAATGATTTTTCAAATACGCTCCAGAGCTCCATCCAGCAGGCCCGTTCCCTGCAGTTTTTATGGTGGTGGAATTTTTCATGAGATCCCCATGCACCGCATATGTGGCATCACCGGTGATAAATAGGGCGGCAGAAATTGATTTGGTTGAAACAGGAGGGTACGCCGGACATGGAGAAATATTTGATACATGGAAAGATTATGACGATGGCGGAACATAGGCAGGGAGTAAAGGGAAATGGGGAAAGCGTCGTCGTCAGGGATTTTTATGAAGACGGATATATACACATTGCAGACGGGAAAATAGCCGGGATCGGCGGGATGGAAGAATGGGAGCATATTGGAAAGGGGATAACGAAGGAAAAGGATATAGAGGTTATGGATGTGGGAGGAAGGATCGTTATGCCGGGCATTATCGAGGCTCACTGCCACATGGGGATCACGGAGGAGAAAAAAGGGATGGAAGGGGACGACTGTAACGAAAATGTGGAGCCGGTGACGCCGTATCTGCGTGCCATAGATGCGATAAACCCGATGGACGCCGCCTTTGACGATGCGGTAAGGGCAGGGATTACGTCAGCCATGATAGGGCCGGGCAGCGCGAATGTGGTAGGCGGGCAGTTTGCCTTTGTGAAGACGAGGGGCAGAAGGATTGACGATTTGATTGTATTGGCGCCTGCGGCAATGAAAATTGCATTTGGGGAAAATCCGAAAGTAAATTATTCGGGGCAGGGCAAAATGCCTGCGACGCGGATGGCAATCGCAGGGCTTTTGCGCGAGGAATTATTCAAGGCAAAGCAGTACTGGGAGAAAAGGAAGGATTCAGAGGATATGGAGCAGGATTTCCGTTATGAGTGCTGGATACCTGTATTTGAAAAGAAAATACCGCTCAAAGCCCATGTGCACAGGGTGGACGATATTTTTACAGCCATCCGTATTGCGAAGGAATATGGGCTGGACATGACGTTAGATCACTGCAGTGAAGGCCATTTAGTGGCGGAGGAACTGGCCAGGGAAGGGTTCCCGGCTATTGTCGGGCCGGATTTGTCCAGCAGGAATAAGATTGAAGTGCAGAATGTTGCTTTTAAGACGGCCGGAATACTGCATGAGGCCGGTGTAAAGGTGGCAATTACTACGGATCACCCGGTATCCCTGATACAGTCCCTGCCCAACTGTGCCGGTTTCTGTGTGAAATCGGGGATGGATATGGAGGCGGCGATGCGCGCAATAACGATCCACGCCGCGCAGATCTGCAAGGTGGCAGACCGGGTCGGCAGCCTGGAGATTGGAAAGGATGCGGATATTGCCGTTTTTGACGGGAATCCGCTGGAGGTGCTGACGGAGACTTACTGTACGCTGATTGACGGGGAAATTGTTTACCGGCAGGAGGGGGAGTAAACGACGCTGTTGTCAGATACTGTGTAAGTTAAAAAAGCAGATTTTAAACAGGCTCTAAGACGGATTGCCCTGGGAACTTTTTTTAGTTTCCGGGGTTTTTTGTTTATATGTTTTGTTTGAAAATCTGTTTTCTGCCGGATGTACGCCACAGATTGTACAAAACAGCGATATCATGTATAATAAAAATGTATGCTGAAAGAAGACGGAGATACGGGCTTCGGGAAGGCAGTCTGTAAGATACAGAGCGGAACCGGGATGGGGAGCAGGATAAGCAGGCGGCGCCGGGAGGGGGGATAAGCGGCGGATGGGGGCAGGATCATGAGGATTGCAACAGGTGATAAGGATGAAAGGGGTTTTGTGCTGCAGAACAGGGACGGCATTGCCAGGATTACGTTTGCGCGGCTTGAGTATGTGGAGGTCGTAAATAAGACAGTGTTTTTCCATTTTATTGATGGCGCCGTCCGTGAGGTGACGGCGGCATTGGCGGATTTCGAAGAGAAACTTTTGTCCGGGACGGAGTTTTTGAAGGTGCATCGGTCTTATCTTGTAAATTTAAATTATGTCCAGTCTATCAGCGAGGGAAAGATGATAACGGACAATGGGCATATTGTTCCGATAGCACGCCAGAGGCGCAGCCAGGTTCAGGATGCTTATATGCATTTTCTGCTCCATAAGGAGGAGGTGCCGGAGAGGGGACCTGAAAAGGCAGGGCATACCGGAGGGCCATGGAGAATCCTGTTAGTGGATGATGAGCCTGCCGACCGTATACGCTGGGCGGATATCCTGCGCGGCCATGGCTGTATAGTGCAGGAGGCGTCGGGCGGGGAAGAGGCGCTGAGACAGGCGGTGGCTGGGGTGTATGACTGTGTACTGCTTGATGTGGCGCTTCCCGGGGAAGATGGGTTTTTACTTTGCGGGAAGCTTCGCAGGCTGGCGCAGGCTCCCGTTATTTTTTTGAGCTGCCTTACGGAGGCTGATAAACAGGAGAAAGGTTTTGAGGCAGGCGGTGCGGATTATATTACGAAGGATACACCCGCCGGGCTTTTTTGGGCAAAAGTGGAAACACGTATCAGGCAGGCGGTGTCCGGGAACACCCGGCGCAGGTTTGGCGTGCTTTTGCTGGATTTGCCAGGGCGGAAAGTGTTTGTGGACGGGAAGGAGCTGGGCCTTACGGCAATTGAGTTTGACCTTTTGTGGTGGATTTCGGGGCAGGCGGGCCATACTGCTGCGCCGGAGGAGATTTTCCGGGCCATATGGGGCGGGCAGCCCTGGGATGGCGGGCAGATAGTACAGACGCATATGTCGCGGCTGCGGCGGAAACTGGAAAAGGAATGGGGGGGACATTCTTTTATTGAGACGGTATGGGGGGAAGGATACCGGTTTGTCCCGCCGGAATGCGGATAGGCAGTTCGGCGGAATTTCGGCGAAAGGGTGGGGAGGGCATGGAAAAGTTAAAGGGGTTGTGGCAGATACTGGCAGTGTCTGCGGTACTGGCTGCTTTTTTTGCGGTGCTTTTTTATGCGGATAATAAATATGAAACGCCTCCTCCTTATGGGAACCGTGGCGTGATAAATATAAACAGCCGGGATCTGGGACGCGGTAATCCGGTTTTTCTGATTGACGGGTGGCTGCTCACGGACGGGCGTGCAGTGGATAAACCTACTTATATCGGCGAGTTTTCCAATCTGCAGAGGGGAGACTTAACGGTTTCGCCCCACGGGGAGGCCTGTTACAGGCTTACGCTGCATTATGAAGGGGAACCTGCGGCGGTGTCTGTATATTTCCCGCAGTTGTCTTCCCGATACGGAATTTCCCTGGACGGGGTAAGGCTTGCGGCAGGTGAAGGGGATGGGAGTATTACGTTCCTTATGACACCGGGGGAACATGTCCTGGCGGTGGAGACTTCCTCAAAGTTTGGATTTTACAGCGGAATGTATTTCCCGCCGTCTCTCGGCCTGGCAGCGACGGTTTCGCGGGTTGGCAGTATCCGGGGCTTTGCCTGTGCACTGGCATTTCTTCTGCCGTTGGCGCTGGCGGCGTTTACACTTTTTTTGTGGAGGTCGGGCGGGGAGACGGAGCGGTGTTTTGGGCTGCTGTGCGGCTGTTATGCGCTTTATATGTTCCGTTACTTTGTTTTTCTTTTCTCTATGCAGGCGGTATCATACTGGTTCCTGGTACAGGGCATGGCATTATACGGTTTATGTTTTTATGTGGTGCGGCTCACTTCCCTGGCTTCCGGCGCAGGAAGCGGCAGAGGGTGGAAGCGGATGCGGAGGGTATTATTTTGGCTGCCTGCCCTTTTGGTTATTTTGTGCCTGTGCATCCCGTTTGTATCCTGGGCGGTTTATGTGCATGGGAAACTGACCGATCTTTATTACAGTTTTACTTTTGGCTGCACCGTATTTTTTACGGCGAAGGGCATAAGGGTAAAAAACTGGGAGAGCCGTTATGCATTGGCAGGCGGCACCGTGTTTGGTGCAGGGCTGATCCTCAACCTGTTTTTTTCCAACCGTTTTGAGCCAATCCGGTTTTTCTGGCAGTTTGAGTGGTGCGGGCTGTTGCTTGTATTGTTGTTCGGGGCAATGATGGTATCCCGCAGCCGGCGTATTTTAAAGGAAAATGATGCGCTGACAAATCATTTGGAGGAACAGGTGAGGGAACGGACAGAGGAAATCACGCTGCTTTTAGAGGAGCGCAAGGCATTTTTTTCCGATATGGCGCATGATTTGAAGGCCCCGGTATTTGCTACACAGTCTTTTATCGAAGCGATCCGCCGCAGCGGTGTGGGTGTGGATACGGAGCTGTGCGGTTATCTGGATCAGGCGGAGGCAAAGCAGAGGGAAATGGCAAGACGTTTACAGGGGCTTTCCGCGATTAATGAGTTTGACAGAATTGAAGGGGAGCGGGTACGGGTATCCGTTTCGGAGCTGTTTTCGGAGCTTTATGCAATTTACCACGGGGAAGCCGGTGTGCGTTCCGTGTATTTCCAGGTAAGGCCGCCGGAACAGGAGGCATTTCTCA
>CANDKY010000094.1 GCA_947385425.1 uncultured Lachnospiraceae bacterium
TTATAGCAGGACTGCAAGTTTTATCGCTAGACGTAGCGTTATTTATCGCTTACAATCTTATCATTAATTACATTTCCACTCTTTTCATTGGTAATATTGTATTTTATTGAATTATTCCTATATCCGTCAATCATTTCACAAATCATATAGATAACATCATAAGTAATATCTTCCAGCATATCTTCTGTCCCTTTATACTTATCCTTTCTACACAAGCTGCTTCCTATAGCAAAATCCTGAATCTTCCTTAATTCACCATAAAAATTTATTTGTTCCTCATTCATAATTTATTGCCCCCTTATTCTATTGATGGTATTTCCCATTCTTTAAAAATTCATAAAGCTGCTTTACATCCTTAGCTGTTGGGGATGAAACTCCTCCATTTTTTTTGCTCCTACATGCCCAAAAACAAAACCGTTAGGCGCTACATTTCTTATTGGTTGATAGACATACGGCCCAGCTATTCCATGCCCGGGTTCTGCTCCAAGACGTTTAAATTGTCCGCCTATATTACCATTATTATTGAACCCTGCAGAATCTGTGTACAATGATATCTCTGGATTTGCATTTTGTCCTACAGCCCCTGTCTTCAGGATGTCATACCGATACTCCTCGCGGAGCCATGACCGGGAATTGACACAAACGGGCTGACGCTCCCGTACCCTTTCTCAAAGTCATGCAGCAGACTGAAAAGCAGTTGTGAGCCTGCCACGGGTATCACGCTCCATGGGTATAAGGCATTAAATAATGTAAAAACAGCATAGGATAATTTTACGCTGTTTCTATAAAACACTTTATACTTTTAACAATGAAACCAATCCTCTTTTGTAATACAGGTGTTTTAAAATTTCAAAAACACTTAACAATTAGTTTTCCCCTTGAGTCTTACATAATATAGGATTAAATATATTTGTTACTGTTGCATATCCTACCATATTCCGGCCCTCATACATCATCAATTTTTTTCCTATCCACAAACATGCCGGATAATCTTTGGGAGAAATAAATGTAATTGTTCCTTTTAGTTTCCCATTGTCAGTACTTTTTAAGTTGTAATAACTATGTACGCCAGTGGTCAGACAATTTTCACAGATTAAATGGGCCGGACGATATCCCTCGTATAAACTCTCCTTTCAACAACAGGTGTTCCAGATTTAAATATAGCATAATCCAAATTCATGTGATTTAACCGTTCATATATATTTTGAGGAATTATTACTTTAATAATCGCTGTTTTATCTATATTTTGCAATACCAAACGTTTCGTCAAAACTATATCCAAATTCTTTAACCTGAAAGGCCTCCCGTCTGGTCTTGCCTTCTTTGGTGAGTGTTATTTGCAACATGGGCATTGAATACCAATCCGGAAACATATTGCAATGTTGTTACAGAGTCAATTTAACCATTATTTTCCTCCGTTTGCATTTCCCCGCACTTTACATATCTTCTATTATAACTCCTAAACAAGGGTATTTTTTTAGCACTAAACGTTTTTTGTTTTCCATTTCTACAAGAAGAACATCTTCACTTTTTCTAATTTCAAGCACATCTTCTATAACCAATGGTGGTATATTTCTCGAATCAACATACCTCTGGCAGAATTGATAATACTCCAAAGTTCCAACTTGCAAACCCTCTGCTTCTGCAACTTTCACTGCTCTCCTACTTAACTCTACTCTAACCGATGGTGTACCCGGCGCCATTCTTTCCATAACATGCTGCGAGTACTTTCTACCATTTATAACTCCACCACCTTCTGTTATGTCCCATATATCTGTACTACCCTTACGCCCAATACTCCTTCTCCCATCTCCAATAATTGATCTGTAATAAATTCAAATTAGGTACGCTATAACTCGATAAGTACCATTGAATAAATGTATTTGAAAAAACTCGGTCTTATGATAGCGTACCTAACAAAAAGCGTTACAGATTAATTGTTATATTCGCAAATATCTTAGATCTCCGATCAGCATTCCCGTTCTCAACATTGACGACAAACATATGTGGAATATAATACTTATATTTTTCATACCTGCTTTCCTTCGGAATATCTGACTGAACTATGTGTATATCGGTTGCCTCCTTAAAACATAAAATTATTTCAGAAAACATATGAAGTATTTCTTCATGACTCATTTCTCGCATTTTCCCTTCATATACTACATTATTATAAACATCACTTGCAGTGTATATTCCTTTGGAATCTTCATCAATGAACATTAATTCTGTATCATGTACAAAAATAGATGTTTGTATATCATAAAATTTAATAAACAGATTCTCTGCATTTCCATCAAATACAATTGTTTCTATTTTCTCTGATGAACTCACTTCCAACACATCTCCATCTGCAGAAAGGCACCTGATTAATTCATTATTCCATGACCTGCTTATCAGGTATTCTATCATATTTTTTTTAAGTTCCTCGTTGCTAAACTGCATACAATACTCTTTATATTCTCCACTCATTGAAATATTGTTCCTTTCATAAACTGATCCCGGGGATATTTAATTTGACACCTAAGACAAACAGGTATAATCTCATTGTTTCTCGGCCTGACAGCTGGCGTCATTATAATATTAGCATTTGTATTTCCACCTAACCCCCTAAATACAATATCTTCAGCACATGTAGCATTTCCTTTATAAATTTTACTGTCTTTTACGCCTACATACACGTCTCCTGTTCTTATATCTACACCTGCAACAGTAGTTGCAATATTGCTTTGCTGGGTTTTACTAAGTGTTTGAATCCTCGCAACCTCTGCATCCCTAGCAGCTACCGCCTTTGCTATATTATCATCCATTTTTTGATAATATTCATCAGACAAAAACAATCCCCTTTTTCTACTACTCTTCCACGACTGGAACCCATCCGCCAGCGTCTCAATCCCATAACCAGCCCCATAGAACCCCGCGCTGGCAACGCCGCCCGTGATCCCCCCGCCTGCCGTCTCCTTCAGGAACTCCATCAGGCTGAACTTCTTCTGCCCTGCCCCCCCGTCTTCAGGATATCATACCGGTAACCCCTCGCGGAGCCATAACCGAGAATTGGCACAAACGGGCTAACGCTCCCGCATCCTTTCTTAGGGGCACGCAGCAGGCCTGAGCCATCCCGGCTTCAGCCCTACGGAATCGGAAAGATAGAATATAGAACTATATGCAAATAGCGTAAAAACTACCAGCAGAATTAGTTCACTTTGCACACCATCCACTATTTAATTTTTAAGAGAAATGTCACATATGACCTCTCTGAATTTTTTTATATAATTCAGCTAAATTAATCAAATCAATTCCCAACGGATCTGTATACTCCCAAGAATCAACTATAAACCATGGATAACATAAGGTCACATTTTTCTCACCACTACTCTTTTGAAGTTCCTCTAATATCGTTTATAGCTGTATAATACTTTTT
This sequence comes from uncultured Lachnospiraceae bacterium, assembly GCA_947385425.1. Classification (GTDB taxonomy): domain Bacteria; phylum Bacillota; class Clostridia; order Lachnospirales; family Lachnospiraceae; genus Kineothrix. Next base: position 3,422 of record CANDKY010000094.1, read on the forward strand.
TCACTCTGGCCTTCCTTTACCTTTTCCATTTCAGATATTACTCTATGCTGTAACTCGGCATTTCTTGTATTGAACTTTTCTTCTATTGACATTTGATTAAGTCCCCCAAATTATTAATATACCATTGTTTTGCACCACCAACATATTGACTTCCCCAATTGTTATAAGCCAATCTTTAAACAGCCGTTTTAACTCATCCATCTTTTCCTCCAATAGTTAATGCAACGGGATACTACTGATAACTTCCACACCCTCTATCAACCAAGGTTCCTGTATAAATGTCTGTATAATATCCTCTCCTCCTAAATAAATTTCTTCCTGGTACCCAACCGGACCAGAATACACTGTTGTGCCAGTCGGAATTTTAACCGTATAGCTTGTTTTTATAACAGATATACCCGTCAATTTCCCTATGACAGGGTCTATCCACTGTGATTTAACTGCCAAATGAACCACCCCGCTGCAAGCAGCGGGGTATCCCCATCCTTGGTTTCCTTCTTCTGAACGCAGCAAGCTGCGAGGAACAAACCTGAAAAAATATTCAAATGCCTCGAAGAGAATAAATTTCCCCGCAATTCTCGCAAAGTAAAGCAAATGACGAATTATTTCCAACATATTCAAGTTTTCCATTACATATTGGACATGCAATATCTGTCTTTCCATACTCCCTAAACGCATCAATTGCTTTATAAATTATCGATTCTTCCTGTTCCGATAAATCTCTCTTAATATCCATACAAAATTCTCCTGATTGTAGCTGTCACTTTTATATTTACTCCTGCCTCATTCGCCCGTTCAAGCGCATCTAGCATTAAGTACATCCTATCCATTTCTCCCAGGTTAGGCGTTTTCAATGCTGCATTATAACTCGCCCTGAACTCATCATTCCAAGTTCCCGGCATCGGATTCCTATTCCCATATAGAGCATCAAAATATTTATGTGCTAAAACCGCCTTTGGACTCATTAAATCCCTTGGATGCGTTGAATTTATATCCGGCAAAACGTCTCCCTTAACGAATATTAAACCTTTTTTATCGGAATATCCTGTTTGATATCCCTCGTTAAACCTAAATACACTCTCATCAGCCCCATAGAAACCCGCGTTGGCAACGCCGCCCGTGATCCTCCGATTGCCGACTCCTTCAGGAACTCCATCAGGCTGAACTGCTTCTGCCCTGCTCCCCCCGTCTTCGGGATACCATACCGGTAACCCCTCGCGGAGCCATAACCGGGAATTGACGCAAATGAGCTGACACTCCCGCATCCTTTCTTAGGGCCACGCAGCAGACCGAAAGGCGGTATGTGCCTGCCTGCCATCCCCATCAGAAGTCCGCATCTGGCCTGAGCCATCCCGGCTTCAGCCCAAAATCGGAAAGATAAAGAATCCCCTGAGTTTGATAAAGTGGGCAAACCATTCTGTACCAATCCGGTGATAACGGCGTCCGAAGCTACGCCCCATGCTTTCCGCCAGATAACTTTTCCACCGTCCAGTTCCTGGAAATAGGACGGATTCCGCGGAACCCTTCGCACCACCGGAAAAAGCCTCAGCGCGATACCACCGATGCTATTGGATCCTTCGTTGGCCAAATCCACAGATCTTTCCAGCCACCCATGTTTTTACCAAATCTCCTTGCCAAATAACACTTAGACAATATATTGCTGCCACACACGGTATGCCTGGAACAGCCTTGTCCCTTCCCGTTCCTCAGCAGATTCCAGAGTACAATTATACATGATTCTCTGGGGATCCATATCCATTCCTGCCTTAAATCCCAACAGTACCGGCCGGTTGACCGAATCCGCATTCTTCGGCCTGGTATAATACCCCCAGGAAATTTTCCCTCCGCTGTTTTTGCGCACTACTTCTGCAAAATATATTGCAATGTCCGCTCCAAATTTCAACGTTTTTAAAACAGAAATCTTAGTATCCGAAATATATTCCTCCATCCACTTTGGATATGACTGGATTTCCCTTTGGTATTCTTCTTCTGTTTTGCGTTCCTCCACTATGTGGTCTTCGTACCACTCCCATAACGGGATTAAGGATTCCGGGGAATCATCAAATATCATCCTGCAGCCATCCCTTTTAAGATATTGTGCAAGCACATCTATGCGGTGGCCTATTTGCCCCATATGCCATTGGAAATATTCTTTTGCCTGCTTTTTACTGAATTCCTTAAAAGGCAGTTTCGAATCAACAGGCGAAACCATTAATTCATAATCCATTTTATCAAACCTCCATCCTAATTTTCATAAATCTGCCGCACTGGATAAACGGAATATCCCGCAGCCTGCTACGGGATATTCAACTGCCTGCAGCATTTACCCAGATAACAAAGTCTGCCCAATGTAGCATCCCGTATATTATCCACAAAACTAATAAAGCAAATGATATTTAATGAATAGTATACCGTATATTATTTTCCTTCAAAAACTCCAGTAATTGTGGAGTTGCCCCAACTTTTCCAGTAACTCCGCTTCTAAAGAGATGCCCAATATCAAGCGCCTAATGCCTTCCAGCTTTCCCCCTGTGACAAATCATCTATATCCGTTTTTCCATCAGAACAAAATTGTATATTCCCTGAGAGCAATTCCCTGTTATGCAGAAATATATCATAATGGATAACAGGCTCCTCGATCAATACGTAATTCTCATAGTCAACGGTTTCCAGTGATGCAATATTTCTCTCACCGTCAAAAAAGAAAATATGGGAAATATCATCCGCAATATTAATATCATAATTGTATCCTTTTATATAATCCCAAAATGCAGGATCCAATATATCAATCTCATAGGAATAAATATTCATCTCTTCATCTGGCATCTGCAATTTATTAATATTACAAAACAGAGGAAATTTAGTAAAAATAGTATAATGAGACATCTTAGAATAGACAATAATCTTCTTACATCCCTTCTTACACCATTCTATAAAATATCTCCATTGAATTGTGGTAAATTCACCTTCCTCGTTATACTGCCCAATATATAATACCCTGTTCATTTTATTATCTCCTAACCCGAATAAACCGGAACCAAAATTTTGCCATCTTGCGTAAGAAATTGTTTACAAGTGCCTAAAATATTGCTGCGCCACGTACCGCACACTACGCACTACACCATAGACATGTACCGGATTAATTATACTATTATTGCCTGTTAAAAGTAAAGCTGTCGCTTAACAGTTTCGATTTATTAAAGCGACAGCTTTTGTAAAAAAATGTTTTACATTTTTATGATATTTTTTTAAGTACTATTTCATTTTCCATCATCCCTTTTTTATTTAACACGGTCTTAAGCCATTTAACTTGATTTTCTGTTCCGGTAAAATAAATCCCTTTCTCAAAATCTAAGTAGTTATCCTGCAAAATTTTATTTACCACATATTTTGTCTTTGCTTTACCAGCCAAACTTTCAATCCTCCACGCGCCCTCCTTTTTCATAATTAATGATTTTATATCATCCGGAATGCTGTCTATCTTACATCCATCTATTTCAACACTACTTCCGCACTTGGCACAATGGTAAGAGGCATACCATCTATATATACCATTTTGTATACTATCTCCCGCATTAATATGAAATACACTGCCACACATACATAAATCCATTAACTCCATCCCCTCATTTCTTTATAACGTTTTATTATTTCATAATTTTTCTTTCTCCGTTCCAACCGGATGATGATCAATAATACCCCGTCTCCACCACCTATGATGAAGTTCCTCATGAATTATGGTATCCCTTAATTCATTCCTCGAAACAAACATATTCTTACCAATCTGGGTTCCCGTATTTTTTATTGCTATACCGGTTCTAATAAATGGACTGTACTTTGGTTTATAGCTCAATTTTAAGTCAGAAAAATCTTCTTTTATTACAACCTCTATAGCCCTTTGACGTACTTTTTCCGCTTTTCCTGTCACATTTGATAAATCGTGAGTGTAAGATTGTGGTCTGCCAGAAGGCATTTCTTCTATTCTTTTTCCATCCCGGACCCCATCCTTCAGCGTCTCAATCCCATAACCAGCCCCATAGAACCCCGCGCTGACAACGCCGCCCGTAATCCCTCCGGCTGCCGTCTCCTTCAGGAACTCCATCAGGCTGAACTTCTTCTGCCCTGCTCCCCCTGTCTTCGGGATGTCATACCGGTAACCCCTCGCGGAGCTATAACCGAGAATTGGCGCAAACAGGCTGACGCCCCCACATCCTTTCTTAGGGTCACGCAGCAGGCCGAAAGACGATATAAGCCTGCCTGCCATCCCCATCAAGGAGCCCATCCTAATACATCCATACTTGCTTTATCATTCACATCCTTTAGTGATACATTCAACTGGTATAATGTCTCATCAAACTGCAATTTGTTTAAAACAGTATACATAACCCATTCATCCCTAGTTCACTGTAGAATCTTCCACAGGCTGTCTTCTTTTATACAGACGCTCCCTGCAATATGGACACATTTCATAAATAAACATCATTTCTATTTACCTGCTTTCTTTATCTCCCGGGAAATGGAAACCATTAGTTTAGGGCATTTATTTCCTCTAAATTCAATACAAGGCCCGGATTTGCTGCCATGAGTTGTTCTATGTCCTCTTGCGCCCATTCCTTTTTCGGCATATAAATTTTGTGGGGATATGGTGGGTTTATTTCATATTCAATATTATAAGTTTTTACAATTCTTAATAAATATTTTATGTTTTTTGCCAAATCCCGCACTGCGATTTCATCCTTAAAGATATCCTTGTCATGTAATTGATTCACTGCTCCCATGATTTCCTGCCTCACTTTCTCCCCAGCCATCCTCAATGAGATTTTTAAATGATATATTGTCTCATCTATCTCTGCTCCATCAAGAATATCATACCAAACATATTCGCCACATTTTTCACAAAAAAAGCCCCGCTTATACTCATTTTTATTAACTTTTTCTATCCTGTAAACAGCTTTTTCACCACAATCCGGACATTTTTGTATAAAAGTCCTTATATATGGAAATGGGGGCGTTATTATATAATCAGATATATCCCACATTTCATCTAAAAGTTCTAAATTTATAAAAGTATTAAGCAGATCCCCTTCAAAACTAATGCTATCCTTTTCATTTAATTTTTCCAAAGCCTCTTTTTCATTGAAGTTCCCCATCCGCATTACCACACCCAAATATTTGTCTTTTATGTCTTCCACCTGATTCAGGGTTATTTTATATACTGCTGTTTCGTACTTCTTATCCCCATAAAAAACTGTATCCATTTTACTCCCACAATATGGACAGCAGATTTCTTCACATTCTGAAATATCATCCACTATTCTCTCTACCAGCTTGTCTTTACATTTAGGACATAAATCAAAAATATACCACATATACAAATATCCTCCTCATTCTTAAAGAGATGGAAGTTAATACTCCCATCTCCCTATTATTAATTAGGTCTAAAAATTTTCATTTTTCCTCTGTTCAAATAATACACTCCCCCTTTATAGATTATATCACCTATAAGAAAACCCCCTGTTTTACTAGGCCGTATCTCTGTATTCGGTGCCTCTACAATTACACCTAAAATATTAGCTAACTGCCCGGCCAATCCATTTGGTTCTTTTCCAGTGTTACATGCATATAATATAACCTTTTGTTTTCCACCAACATACCCGGGAGAATTTTTAATTACATATGCCACTTTCTCAGCATTCAATGGTTCTTCACCAAACATAATCTCGTTAGAGTTACCGTGTCCAAACACCTTAAACTCTTTATCCGAACTTGGACCAGCTATTCTCATCGCCTCATCAAGAGCTGCTCGTTGCTTCGCATCCCCAGACTCAAATTTTAGTGACAAGGCACTATCAATGTCAACATTACTAACACTACTTTTTAATGCCTCAATCCCTTTTCCTGCCCCATAGAACCCCGCGCTGGCAACGCCGCCCGTGATCCCTCCGACTGCTGTCTCCTTCAGGAACTCCATCAGGCTGAACTTCTTCTGCCCTGCTCCCCCCGTCTTCGGCAGGTCATACCGGTAACCCCTCGCGGAGCCATAACCGAGAATTGGCGCAAACGGGCTGACGCCCCCGCATCCTTTCCTAGGGTCACGCAGCAGGCCGAAAGGCGGTATGAGCCTGCCTGCCATCCCCATCAGGGAACCCATATCCAGCCTGGGCCATCCTGGCTTCAGCCCTACGGAATCGGAAAGGTAACGGATCCCCGAGTTTGCCGCGCCTGCCCCTGCGTCACGCAAGAGTTTGTACTGCTCGGGTATCCGCTACATTATTTCTGATAACTTACACGCTTTATTTCACACTCCCCCATTAGGAGTACTTCCTGCTCTGAGATTGGCTTGCAACACCTCTCCCATTATTACAACAAGAGGCTTTTCATTTTTGTCCCTATCACTACTGCTTGCTCTACTCTCCTCAGCCTAAAGAGATAAACTTCTTCATCTAATCACTTCTCGACTGAAGTGACATCTGGTAACTCTCCATTATTTCTAAACATTATTTTTATTATTTGTTCAGATGCCCAGTTTTCAAATGCCTGATTTGAAATTCGGGAATCATTAACGTGTTTCAAAATACTGAAGCTCTCCTTTTCTTTGTCAAACTCAATTTCACCCATCCGATTTTCATTAGGCCCAAATCGATATATCACTCTTTTTTCATCATCAAAGATTTTAATCATTTTCATATAAACTGCCATTAATTATCCTCCTTATAGGGATCCCATATTCTTCCTGATTCTTCTGTTTTGTTATGCGCAGTTCTATAATCTGTCTTATAAAAACTCTCAAATTTCGACTCAAAATATTCATGATTTAATAAATCAATATCATTTTGATTAAAAGTTCCTTTTGTCAATCTATACCATGCATCTGCAATTTCCGGATCTGCATCAAACCTTTTTACTCCAGAATCAAGTATATGCTCATTAGAAAATACATGCTCTTTTATTCTGCTAATTTTCCATTCCGGCATTCCTGTATTTTGAGAAACTTTTGATATATCTGTAGTATTAATACGTATATTTTCGTATTCCATATCTATCGTTTCCAATCTTTTAATATACGCATTATAGTCAATTTGCCGTCCACCAGTTTGTAACGCTGTTGCACTTCTCTTACCAGCCCGAAAACTATCCTTCAGCTTCTCAATCCCTTTTCCGGCCCCATAGAACCCCGCGCTGGCAACGCCGCCCGTGATCCCTCCGACTGCCGTCTCCTTCAGGAACTCCATCAGGCTGAACTTCTTCTGCTTCTGCCCTGCTCCCCCCGTCTTCGGGATGCCATACCGGTAACCCCTCGCGGAGCCATAACCGAGAATTGGCGCAAACGGGCTGATGCCCCCGCATCCTTTCTTAGGGTCACGCAGCAGGCCGAAAGGAGAGATGAGCCTGCCTGCCATCCCCATCAGGGAACCCATATCCGGCCTGGGCCATCCTGGCTTCAGCCCTACGGAATCGGAAAGGTAACGGATCCCCGAGTTTGCCGCGCCTGCCCCTGCGCCGCGCAGGAATGCGTCCCCGATGCCCTTCAGCGGTTCGGTTCCGTAGATGGCATTGCTTACCGCGTTGGTCAGGCCGCTTGTAATGCTCTCCCTTGCACTTACCTTCCCCCCGCTGATATACTGCCCCGCCGCGCTCCCGGCCGTGCCTGCCAGGAAATTGGAGAACAGCATCGCGGGGATCCCTGCGCCCGAAGCGACCAGGCCGCCCTGTACCGCGCCGGTGATGGCACCGTCCGCAGCCGTGCCCCATGCTTTCCTCCAGTTGACTTTCCCGCCGTCCAGTTTCTGGGATATGGCGGAACCGACGAAACCGCCGATGCCCCCGAAGAAGCCGCCGATGCCTGCCCCCGCAACCACATTCCAGAATTCCCCGTCAGGGTCCACATGGTTCACCGGATCATTGCCGCAGTACCGGTACCCGTTCAGGTCGCTCCTTACCGGATCAAGCGCCAGCATCCTCCCGTTTGCATCGTCATAGAGCCTTGCATGGGCAAAGTGCTTCCCAAGCACAGGGTCGTACCGGTAGCTGGTGAACCTCAGGTTTTCCTCCAGCCCGGGCTCTGTTTCCGTCCCGGCCTTCAGGCCGCCCCATATGCCGCGCTCCGCATACTGCCGCACGTTCCCCTGCCCGTCCGCCGCAAAGAGCGGGCTTCCGTAAATATCGGGCTGGAAGGACGTCTTCCCGTCTGCCGCGCTCTGGCCCAGCCGCTGGTACCCATGCCCGAAGACAGTCCGTATACCCACTGCCCCCGTCCCATACGCCATCAGGTCATTCCCCGCAGCGCCCAGGTAATCCGGCACATACTGCATCTCCCTGTTATGGAAGCCGTCCGGGGAGGCCAGCTTCCGCACGTTCCCCACGCACATCCGGAGGGCATTGTAGGTATAGGCGCTCTCTTCCCCGCTCTCCGCGTTCTTTCCAAGCGCCATCCGTCCCGCGGCATCATACACATACTGCCGCACCAGGGCATCCCCACGGCGCTCCTCCGTCAGGTTGCCGCACCTGTCATAGCCGAAGCTGTACGCCGTGCCGTCTTCCGTCATGGATATGATCTGGTTCAGGGCATTGTACCGGTATTCCGCCCTCTGTATCCCGTTTAAGCTCTTTGACGTCCGGTTCCCGAGCCTGTCGTAGGCATAAGCTACCAGGGATTCCCCGTCCCGGCAGGATACGAGCTGCCCCGCCGCATCATAGCCGTATGCCATGGTGCGCGCATATTCCGGCATGCCCCCGCCCCTTACGGAGCCGGTGATCCGCCCCAGCGCGTCATAGGTGAACCCTTCCTCCAGGAGCACCGTTTCCCCCGACCGGTGCACCGCCTTTACGGGCTGCCGGTTCGCATTGTAGCCATAGGTAACCGTGCTCCCGGGCAGGGTGAGGGAAACCACGCTGCCTGCCGCGTCGTAGGCATACTGCGCTGCAGCTTCCCCATCTTCCTCCGCCCCGGCCGCATACTCCGCCACAGCCAGCAGGCGGTTATTTTTATCAAAGGCGTAGGCCGCCGTGCTGCCGTCCGGATAATGGATTCCCGTGCGGTTCCCTGCCGCGTCATAAGTAAACCCGGTTTTCCGGCCGTTATGGTCCGTGACACCCGTCAGCCTGCCGAGGGGATCCCGCTCCATGGCGGTTGTCCCGTTCCAGTCCTGCATCTCCACCAGCTCGCCACGCCTGTTATAGCGGAACGCCGCCATACGCCCGTCGCTGTATGCCACCGATACCGGCCGGCTGTTCAGGTCATAGGTAACAGCCGTTTCCCTCTTCTCCTCATCCGTAACGGACACAAGGTTGTCATTCCCGTCATAGCCATACGCCTTTTCATCCAGCAGGGGGTTGATCTCCTTAACCACCCTCCCTTTCTTATCATACTGGTAAAGCGTGATGCAGGACTGCTCCCCGTCTTCCGCCAGGCATTCCTTAATCCGGTTGTTCATGGCGTCATATTCATACTGCGCCACGCGGCCGAGGGGATCCTCCGTCTGCACCAGGTTGCCGCAGGCATCGTAAGCATACCGTGTTATGCCGCCTTCCGCATTCTCCGCCGTGGCGATGCGCCCGTCCGCCGTATAGGTGAAGGACGTTGTGTTGCCCAGTGCATCCGTCATGGACGTCACCTGCCCCAGGCGGTCGTAAGCATAGGAAACCGTATTCCCCAGCGCGTCCGTCTCCGTCAGCGCCAGGCCCAGCTCATTGTAGGTGTAAACCGTGGCATTGCCTTCTCCGTCCGTTGCCGACAGCAGGTTCCCTGCCGGTGAGTAGGCAAACTGCAGGGTGTTCCCGTTGGCATCGGTCCGGGACAGGACCCTGCCGGCGCTGTCATAGGTAAACGCCGTGCTGTGGCCCAGGGCATCGGATACCTGCACCAGCCGCCCCATGGCGTCATACGTATAGTCCGTTGCCGCGCCTTCCATGTCCGTCACGCGGGAAACCCTTCCGGCATTGGTGTATTCCAGCGCCAGGCTTCCCCCTTCCTCTTCCGCCACGCCCGTCAGGCGTCCGCAGGCATCATACTCATACGACCATACATGGCCTCCTGCATCCGTAAAGGAAGCCCGGTTCCCTGCCGCGTCATAAGTACAGCTCCAAGTGCCGCCTTCCTCATCCGTGCTTCCCGTCAGCCGGTTCAGGCTGTCATAAACATATGTCCTCTCCCCGCCCAGCGGGTTGGTTTCGGAAACCAGGTTCCCGTTGCCGTCATAAGCATATTCCGTCACGCCGCCGTTGGCATCGGTCATGCGTACCATCTGCCCCCTGCCGTCATAGGCATAGGCTGTCTCCTGCCCGGACGGGCCCGTCACCTTCACCAGACGGTTATTGGCGTCATACCCGTAGCCGGTTACATGCCCTTCCGCATCCGTAATTTGGACACAGTTGCCGTTCTTGTCATAAACATATGCTGTCTTCCCGCCATCCGGCGCCGTCTCTTCCGCAATCCTCCCCGCACCGTCATAGGTATATACCGTCTTCCGGCCTTCCCTGTCAGACGCCTCCGTCAGGTTGCCGTCGCTGTCGTACGCCGCGCTTTCCGTATGGCCGTCCGTATCCGTCACTGACGCCAAACGCCCCAGGCTGTCATAGGCAAACGTTGTGAGCCCTGCATCGGTCTGCACCGACTGCAGGCGGTTTTCCGCATCATAGGTATAGGAAACGGCATTGCCGTCCTCATCGGTTCTTGTCAGCAGGTTGCCTGCCTCATCATAAGTATAGCTTACGCTGTGCCCCAGCGGATCCGTTTCGCTTAAGATCCGCCCTGCCTTGTCATAAACATAAGCCCTCTTATGGGATAACTGGTCGGTGACTGCCGTCACCTGCCCCATGCAGTCGTAGGCATAGCTTACTTTCCCGCCTGCCGCGTCGCATATCCCGGTTAACCTGCCCGCCGCGTCAAACACATACTGCGTCACGCCGCCGTTTTTATCCGTCTGTGAGATCCGGTTGCCGGAAGCATCATAAGCGCTGCTTATGCTGTACCCCAGCGGGTCCGTCTCTTTAATGAGGTTCCCCTTCCCGTCATAGGCAAAGCGGTATTCATTCCCCAGGAAGTCCGTGACAAGGGACACCTGCCCCATCCCGTTGTATTCCAGGCGCTGCCTGTTCCCCATCCGGTCGGTTATTCCGGTCCGGTTGCCATTCCCGTTATACTCAAAAAGTATCTCACCGTCCGCATCTTCCATGGACAGCAGATCCCCCGCCGCCGAATACCGGTACGAAACTTTCCTCCCCTCCGGGGAAGTATAGGATGTCATCCTGCCAAGGGCGTCATGGGTGTAAGAGCAGATCTCACCGTCCGGGTATGATGCCTGCTCCAGATGGCCGTTCCCGTCATAGGCATACGTCCAGGTATGGCCGCTCCTATCGGTAAAGGAAACCAGGTTGTCCTTTTCGTCATACGCATAGGAGTTTATATTTCCCCTTTCATCCTGCATCCGGGTCAGGTTGCCCCGTTCATCATACTGGTACAGGACAGCCGCCCCGCTGCGGTCCGTTACTCTGACCGGCTGGTTATTGCCGTTATAAACCGCACTCTCCTCCGTGCCGTCAGGATGAATGACGCGGACCATCCTCCCGTATTCATCATACTCCATCCGGGTGGAATTGCCAAGGGCATCCGTCCGCCCTGTCATCTGCCCTTTTTCATTGTAAGTATTATGGATCACGTTCCCTGCCAGCGCCACTTCCGTGACATGCCCCGCTTCATCGTAGGTATACTTTGTCACATTCCCCAGTTCATCAGTAAATTCCGTAGTACGGTTTCCGTCGTCATAGGCTGTCAGGCTCCTGCCCCTGCCTGTCACAGACTGCTCCGTTACCCTTCCCTGTATGTCATAACGGTTGGTCAGGTATACTTCCCCGCTGAAATCCGAGATGGTAAGCAGCCTGCAGGCCGCATCATAGGTAAAGGACATTTCCCTGCCGTCCGGATTGGTTACGGTTACCAGCCTGTCCTCTTCATAAGCAAAGCGGACAGTATTTCCCATGGCATCCGTCACGGCAGCAATGGTTCCGTCTGTATAAGTGATATCCATGCCTGCGCCATGGCGTCCTTCCATGCGGATGATCTGCCCTTCCCCGTCGGACTGGAAACGGTATGATACAAACCCGTTCTCTATGATACGATCCAGGCACAGCTTCCCGTCAAATACATATTCCGTGCCGTCCGAAGCCATAACAGAGTAAGAGCCGTCTTCATTTCCCTTCAGCGTATAGGAAGATGCCACACCGTCCTCCGGCTGGAAACTGCCGTCCCCCGCATTTTTTCTGAACGCAGCCACATCGTCATTCGGCGTGGTAAAATATGCATACTCTCCGTCCATATCCAGCAGATAATTGAGGGAATAGGTCCATTTCTTTCCCAATACGCCCCTTCTTACCGCTCTTTGTGAATCATACATGGTTGTAAAAGGAATCCTGTCCTTTCCGTAATCCTCCAACCATGTATAACTCCACAGGAATGCGCCTGTCAGGGCATTTACCGGGTCATTTCCCATATAAGATATTCTGCCGTCCGGATAAGTCATTCTGTTCCTGCCACATGCCAGGCCGTTGGATTTCTGCATGTCAGTGGTAATGTACTGCTCCGCCGTATACGGGCTGGAGCCTTTTGCATTGTTAGCTCTCGCTGCATAGCCGTACCTGGTATGCGGTTTCAGGGCGGCAAAAATCTTGTATATCCGCTCTATGGCCGTTCCTCCGGTTCCTGCCGCCTTTCCCGCTGCCTTTGTTTTCTTTCCGGCCGCTTTTATATTTCCGGCTGCAGCAGTCCTTCCGACCGCTTTCGGCCCTTCACCCCCAGACGATTCCGCCTTTTCCGGGTTCGGCATGGAGTACATGGAAGTCCCTGCCGCGTCCTTCTGCTGCACAAACGTAACCGTACCGCTTTCCGCCACATGATACTCCGTACCGTCAAACCGGATATCGTAATCCGCTGCGTTTTCCACAGGACTCCAGCTTACGATCACGCTTCCAAAAGCGGACACCGCCGTAATATCCGAAGGCATGCCGGGAAGCAGCGGCAGGGTATTGACACGCTTCCTTTCGCTGAACACGCTGCACCCATACCCGTTTACGGCACGTACCGCATAAGTGTACCCAGTCTCCGGCTCCAGCCCTTCAAATACCTTTGAAGTGTCCGTTACATGATAGGTAACGTTCTGGAATTCAATATCATAACCGGTTGCTCCGGCTACCGGATCAAAGCTGACCTTTACGGTCTTTGCCTCCGCTTCCGCCCGGACATTTTCCGGCGCATCCAGACGTGTCCGTATTTTCTGGACCGCACTGTACGCGCTTGTTCCGGTTATATTTTTAGCGCGTATCCGATAAGTATATTCCGTATCCGCCTTAAGCCCTTCCATTTTTTTCTCCAATTCCGTCAGTGCATACGTCTTCCCGTCAAACAACAATTCATAGCTGTCCGCATCGTCTACCGCATGCCACGCAAAATCTATGGAATGGGCGCTGGTAACGGCGGCATAGATAACCGGAACTGCCGGTACGGCCGGGAGTGTCTGTATCGTCCTCTCTGCGCTGTATGCGCCGGCTCCCCCTGCATTCTTTGCGCGGACGGCATACGCATAGCCCGTTTTCGGCTTCAGCCCGGTAAAGGTTCTGGAAGTTCCGGCCACACTGTAAACCGCACCGCCAAACTTAACATCATAACCCGTTGCACCGCTGACTCCGCCCCAGCTTACTGTCACCGTATCGCTGCCCGCCGTTGCCGTCACGTTTCCGGGCGCCGCCGGAGGCGCTGCTAATGTCCTTACCGTCTGGGAGGCGCTGTAGGCGCTTGCACCGTCCTGGTTCTTCGCCCTCACCGAATAGCTGTAATTGGTATTTGCTGCCAGGCCGCTTACCGTCTTTGATGTCCCGGCCACATCATAACTTTTGCCGTTAAATACCAAATCATATCCCGATGCGCCTGCGGATGCGTTCCAGCTTACCGTAGCGGAATTATAAGAGACAGCGGCTTTTACTCCCGAAGGGACAGAAGGCGGCCTTAACGGTGTCCGTACGGAACGGCTGGCCGTATAAGCTCCGGAACCGCTCCCGTTTTTCGCACACACGGCATAGCTGTAATTTGTGCCTTCCCGTAATCCGGTAACCGTTTTTGACGTAGCGGTTGTATTATAAACCGTGCCGTTAAACTTTAAGTCATAGCTGGCCGCCCCTTTCGCCGCATTCCAGCTTACCGTAACCGAATCGGAAGATGCCCTGGCGCTGACGTTTGCAGGCTGCCCCGGTATGGTAGTCACCGACTTTGCCGCACTGTACGCGCTGGTTCCCCCGCCGTTTTTTGCACGTACCGCATAATTGTAGCTTGTTCCCTCTGTCAGCCCGCTCATCGTTCTTGATGTAGCGGTTGTATTATAGACCGTACCGTTAAACTGTAAATCATAGCTGGTTGCCCCCGTGACTCTTCCCCAGCTTACCGTAACGGAATCCGCCGTAGCGCTTGCCGCAGGGTTGGATGGCACAGCCGGAGGCTTTATGGGCGTTTTAATTGTCTTCGACGCACTGTAGGCACCGGAACCGCCCGCATTGTTGGCGCGTACCGCATAGCTGTAGCTGGTATTCTCCGTCAGTCCCGTAAAGGTTTTGGAGGTCGCCGTTACATTATAAGCCCTGTTATTAAACAGGACATCATAACTGGTCGCCCCGCTCACCGGATTCCAGCTCACGGTAGCCGAATCCGGCGTCACGCTGGCGTTCACATTGGCAGGCGCCGCGGGCGGATTCGGTATGGTGCTGATTGTCCGTGCCGCCGTATAGGAGCTGGCGCCGCCTGCATTCTTTGCACGCACCGAATAGCTGTAGGACGTTCCCGGCGTCAGGCCGTTAACCGTCCTGGAAGCACGGTAAACGCATGATTTTCCGGGTTTACCCGCGTAAATAAATATGCTAT
>CANDKY010000095.1 GCA_947385425.1 uncultured Lachnospiraceae bacterium
GTACGCTTCTGGCGGAACGGATCGGGAAGAGGACAGGAAGGCAGATAGAGGTTATAGAATCCCCTTACTATCCGGATACCGCGGATAAAGCAGGGAGGGGCACGGATGGCAGATGCAGCGGCGGGACGGATTTTTCATATATTCTTACGTTTGGGACGCTCAAGCTGTTAAAAGGGATCAAGACGATCGGTGATTGTATTTATGAAGTCCTTAACAGTAACAGGGAAATGTGCTGGGTCTTTGCCGGTGCACAAGTGCCATGGAAAGATAAGGAAGGCAGAGAGATCAGCCCGGTGGAATATTTAAAGTCAGGGGCAAAGGAACATGCAGGACGGGTCGTTTATATGGGAAAGCTGGACGGAGAATATCTGCGGGATTTGATACGTAATGCTGTTGTATGTGTTATGCCATCGCGGATCGATAATTTGCCAAATGCCTGTATTGAGGCGATGGCGCTTGGGAAGGCCGTTATCGGAACAAAGGGGGCAAGCTTTGAACAGCTTATCACAGACGGTGAAAATGGTTTTTTAGTTGAGCGGGAAAATCCTCTGCGGCTTGCGGAGACGGTAAACAATGCAATGCAGTTAGGCGCTGTTGCATTGAAGAGAATGGGAAATCTAGCGATGGCCAGGACGGAAGCGATGTCGCCGGGAATCATTGCGGAACAGGTACTTTCTTTTTATGAAAAAACGCGCAAAAATGCAATAGTAGGAAAAATGGCTGGCGATAGTAAATATTATAAGGAGATAACAGAAAAGTATAATCAGGAAATACTTGACAGTGGAATTGAGGATATAGGCAGCTATTTATTGTAGAAATTTATGAGGATGAAGATATATGGATATCATGCTTTTTGGAACAGGGGACTGTTATTCAAAATATAAAAAATGGTTTGAGGGATTCCATATCACTGCACTTCTGGATAATGACCGCGGCAAGCAAGGCACGAAGATAGACGGGTACAGAGTCTTGGTTCCGGCGGAAGGAGTCAGGGAAAATTACGATTATATCTTTATTTTAAGTGTCCATGAGGCGGAGATCAGAAAGGAATTGAGAGAGCTTGGAGTTGAGAATTCAAAGATCCGGCATTATCATGACTTGCATACCTTTTTAGCGGAAAATTCTGCGATAAAAAGGCTGCCTGTCCGTTTTTATCCATATGGGGAGAGTAGCCGGACATTGCTCATGCTCTCTTATGACCTGAATCCGAGCGGTGCGTTCCTGGCCTTTTATGAGGCAGCCGTTGTATTGAAAAAAAATGGTTATTGCATCCTGTTTGCATCAATGAACGACGGGCCTATGAGAAAGAAGTTAACGGATTCCGGAATAGCTGTTATAGTAGATCCGAACATGCAGATAGGGACATGCCATGATATTGACTGGATGCAGGCTTATGATGTTGTATTCTGCAATACTTTAAATTTTTATCGTATGTTATCAAAAAGAGAGGATTCCAAGATATATGTCTGGTGGCTTCATGAACCGGAAACTTTTTATGAGGGAATAAATGCAGGGGAACTCAGAAAACTGCCAAATAAGAACCTACATATATATGCGGCCGGGAAACCGGCTATAGAAGCTTTCAAGAAATTTCAACCAAATACGGAAGTGTCGTTGTTGCAGTATGGGATTCCGGATGTTGGAGTATATAATGAAAGGCATGCAGGAAGGGAATGCGGTAAGAGAAAATTTGCGGTTGTCGGTAATGTGCAGGATTACAAAGGACAGGATATACTGA
The DNA here is from genome assembly GCA_947385425.1 of uncultured Lachnospiraceae bacterium. Classification (GTDB taxonomy): domain Bacteria; phylum Bacillota; class Clostridia; order Lachnospirales; family Lachnospiraceae; genus Kineothrix. Next base: position 1,739 of record CANDKY010000095.1, read on the forward strand.
TCGGTGCTGTCAAACTGTTGGATGACGACAAAAGAAGTCATTCGGAATTTTTTATCTACGGCAATAAGGCATCAAAGTATGCGGAGGATTTGATGCAGGAAGCAGAAGAACTGCCCTGTGTCCATTTTGAAGGGGAAATACTGCGCGGGGATCTTTTGGAGAGGATTTGCGGTTTTGATGCCCTGATATGTCCTTCCAGGGCGGACACGATGCCGGTAGCTGTTACGGAGGCTATGATGATGCATATTCCCTGCATTGTGTCGGATGCGGTAGGGACAGCGGAATATATTTCGGATGGCAGGGATGGCATAGTGTTTAAAAGCGGTGATACAGAGGCTTTGGCAAAAGCTGTCTGCCGATGCATTTCCGGTGGGGTAGACTTGGAAACGATGGGAAATGAGGGGAGAAAATTGTACGATAGATATTTTTCGATGGAGGTTTTTGAAAAAAAGTTGTTGGAAATGGCGGCTGAATGGACAGGGCAGGAGACAAAGAGCATTGTATCTAAGGGAGTATGTTAATAATGGATGAATATTACCGGATAATAGACAGGAAGTTTAAAGAATTGGGGGGATTTCGGCTATGAGTGAAAAGAAGAAGGTGCGGATCTGCATTGTCCATCCAAGAATAAAAGATGCGGAAGGATTGGCTGAAAAACTGTTGTTGGATGATGTTAGCCGTTTGGCTTATGAATTTGTCTGGGACGAACGGAATCCGCAGTATGTTGTTGCTACGGAATTGATATATACGGATCCTCTTATGCGGAAGAAATTTGAAACATTATGCACAGACGATGTAGTGACCATCTTTATGCCTGGAGAGAGCATGATGCCGGATCTGAATCTTTTCGACTACGGATTTTCTTTTGATGATCTTGGAGGGAATGACAGGCTGTGCACTTATCCATTGCGAAAATTTTATAATGATTATATGGGAAAACAGGAAAATGAACTGGAAAACTCCCCGGATTTGGCTCAAAGGGAATTAAACGCAAAAACAGGATTTTGCAATTTTATCTATTCCAATGGCAGCGGGCATGCCAACAGGGATAAAATATTCCGGACATTGGAAGCCTACAAAGGAGTCGATTCCCTGGGAGCTTATCGGAATAATACCGGGTTCAGTGACAGCCATATTCCCCGCATAGAAGACAGGGCCAGGAGGAGCGTTGCCATAAAGTCACGGTATAAGTTCACAATAGCTTTTGAAAATGCGACACAGAAAGGATATACAAGCGAGAAAATCTTCACGAGCCTGGAGGCGCATTCTATCCCGATTTATTGGGGGAATCCTGATATTGGGAAAATCGTCAATGAGAAAGCGATTATCAACTGTCATCAGTATTCTGGTTTCGAAGAAGTACTGGAGCGTGTAAAAGAAATTGATTCGGATGATTGCCTGTGGTGCGAAATGGTAAGGCAGCCTTGGCTGACAATGGAACAGAAAGAATCAGAGGAAAAAACAAAAGAAAAGTATTATGCCTTCTGGAATCGTATTTTTATGGAGGATTTTACCAGATGCGGAAAGCGGGGGAAAGGGACGTTTCCGCAGATATATAAAACAGATTTTTTCAATCAGGCAAAGGCGTTGAATAAAAGCAGTCAAAACTACAGTTTAACGCTCCGATGGATCCGTATGCTTCATAAAAAACGAACATTGGACTTATTTTTACAGGGTAAAAAATACCGCAATATAGCAATTTATGGGATGGGAGAATTGGGCATTTTAGTTTATGAGGAATTACAGAACAATGTCAGGATAGAAAATTTGTATGGAATTGATAAAGGAAATCCGAAGCTTCCCATATCCATAAAATGTTTCAGGCCATATGAAGTGAAGGAGGAAATGCACCCGGATCTTGTGATTGTGACTATATTATGGGATTTTGATAATATTTCGTATGGATTGAAGAAAGATTTTAAAGCGGAAATATTTAGTATCGAAGAAATTATAAATAAAATAGAACAGGAAATATGTTAGTCTGATTAGAATTTCAAACTTACAAAATTTGATTACAGCATGTTCAGGTTAGGGTGGGGGAAGGGAGTGGTATCTATGGAAAATGGAATGAACTTGATAATCTATGGCGCACAGGGTTATGCCCTCGGTGTTTACGAAGCGCTCACAGCCTTATATCCCAGACGCAAAATCTCCTGTTTCCTTGTAACGCGCAGGAAGGGAAACCCGCGTGTACTTGGCGGCCTCCCCGTGAAGGAGTTTGTGGCTTATGCGGGGGGACTTTCTAGGGAAGAAAAGCGGCATACGGAAATCCTTATTGCAACACCGGATCAGATGCAGGCAGAGATCGAGGAGACGTTGGAGAATCATGGTTTCTGCCATTACAGTCGGCTTACTTTTGAGAGGCGGGAGGAGTTGATGAAACTGTTCCATGTGAAACTGGGGAAGTTTCTGCCGCTTTCAGCCTTGCCTGTGGGATGCCATATGCCCTTTGTCAGAATCTATATGGCGAAGTCTTATAGGGACAAACCCCTCCGTGAGGATGTGCCCCTGCCAGAATATGTTTTCCCGATCCAGGCAGGAACTGGCTGTTGTGATGTCCGGGTAGCGGATCTTGCAGACAATACGGGGGAGCATATTTCCGAAAAAAATGGAAATTATTGTGAGTTGACGGTGCTTTATTGGATGTGGAAGAACAAGCTGGCAGAGGGGTGTGAAGCAGGGCAATATTATGGGCTGTGTCAGTACAGGAGAGGCTTTGACTTTAACGAGGATGATCTGCTGAGACTTATGGATAACGACGTGGATGCAGTATTGCCTTATCCGCTCCCCTATGAACCGGATATCAACGCCCATCATGAGAGGTACATAAAAGAAGCGGATTGGAATGCGATGCTGCAGGCTCTTGGGGAGCTGCAGCCGGAGTATGCAAGGGCATTTCCTGAGCTCCTTGGGCAGCGGTATTTATACAATTACAATGTGCTCCTTGCAAAAAAGAGCGTATTGCGGAATTACTGTGCGTGGCTGTTCCCGATCCTTATGAGGACAGAAGAACTCAGTATACCGAAAGGCTGTAGGAGGTGCGACCGCTATATCGGGTATATAGGGGAGACCCTGGAAACGCTTTATTTTATGAAGAATGCGGACAGGCTCAATATGGTACATATAGGGTGCAGGCTGGCAGTGTGAGCTTAGAGGACGGAGTGCGGGAAGGATAAAGAAGAGAGGGAAGGACAATGAATTTTGAGTTAATGGCATCGATGATGTGTGCTGACTATGGCCATCTGGAAACGGAAGTAAAGGATCTGGAAGCAGGAGGAATAGACTCCTTCCATATAGACATCATGGACGGCCGTTATGTGCCGAATTTTGCCATGTCGCTAAATGATATGAAATACATAGCAAAGGCTTCCTCGAAGCCCGTAGATGTCCACTTGATGATCGAACACCCGAATAACCGTATCCAGTTATTCCTGGAACATCTTCGTCCGGGTGACACGGTATACATCCATCCGGAAGCGGAATACCACCCGTCTACTACCCTGCAGAGCATTATCAACGCTGGGATGCTGCCAGGTATTGCCATAAACCCGGGTACTTCGGTGGAGACGGTGATGGAGATGTTGCGTATTGTGGAGAAAGTCCTGGTTATGTCAGTGAATCCAGGCAATGCGGGACAGATGTATCTGCCCTATGTGGGGAAGAAGATTACGAAGCTGCTGGCACTCAAGGAAGAGATGGATTTTGAAATCTATTGGGATGGTGCTTGCAGTGCGGACAAGATCAAGGAATATGCGCCGCGTGGCGTAAAGGGGTTCGTATTGGGTACGACGCTTTTATTCGGGAAGGGGAAGGCTTACGGGGAAACTTTGCAGGATATCAAGGAATTGCGGTTTTGAAAATTTATGGTATTGTATCTGCAGGAAAATATTTAAGCCGGAGAAAATGAGTGGGTGGGAATAAGTATGAATATAGCACTGATACTTTCCGGTGGGACGGGAACCAGGCTGGGGGCAGATATCCCCAAACAATACATAAAAGTAGGGGACAGGCCGGTCATTAGTTATTGCATAGAGTGTTTGTCACGCCATAGCCGGATAGACGCGCTTCAGATAGTGGCGGCCTGTGAGTGGCAGGAAAAGATCTCACGCTGGCTGGCCAAGGCAGATATAGAGGCCAGCCGGAAATTCCGTGGCTTTTCGCTGCCGGGTGAAAACCGGCAGCTTTCTATCCTGCATGGGCTGGAGGATATCCGGAAGTATGCCATGGATTCCGGCTGGGTGTTGGTCCATGACGCGGCCAGGCCGATGCTGTCAGGGCGGTTGGTGGATGAATGCCTGGATGCGGCGGAGGGGCATGAGGGGGCGGTCCCGGTTTTGCCGGTAAGGGATACGGTATATTACAGTACGGACGGGCATAGGGTTTCTTCCTTATTAGACAGGGATGCGGTTTATGCAGGGCAGGCGCCGGAAGTATTCCGGCTGGGAAAATATTATGAAGCCAATAGGTGTCTCATGCCGCAGCAGATTCTGAAGATCCATGGCTCCACGGAACCGGCTGTTATGGCGAGGATGGATGTTGTGATGATTCCGGGTGACGAGAACAATTTCAAGATTACGGGCAAAGCGGATCTGGAGAGGTTTGCGGGACTTGTTAAAGGGAAAGGAAACGTTGAAGGGTCTGCATGGTAGGCAGACCCTGTTCCTTTTTTCTCTGCATGGATTTTAGAGCGTGTCTTAAAATTCATTCCCTCAATCTGTCGCGGTGTAACCAACTTCACCACTTTACCCCCATTTTTCGTCCAAATTCAGTCAATGTAGCCCTAAGGAATCCACCGCGCCGATACCCCCCTTAGGGCAATGCCCACTACACCTCCTGAATTTGGACAAAAACTGAAAGCAAATAGGGGATTTTGTCCTTTTCATGCCGGCTTTTTTTTGGTATACTGAGTGAAACGGATTGATGAGGTGCATATATTGAACAACAGAGTGTATGAATACGAGTCCCTGCTTTATGAAGCGGGGGAGACAGGCGGGGCTTATGTTATTTTCCCCTATGATATCAGGAAAGAGTTTGGGAGGGGAAGGGTAAAGGTACATGCCACGTTTGACGGTGAGCCGTATGATGGAAGCGTTGTAAATATGGGGGTAAAGAACGCTGACGGGAGTGTGTGCTATATTATCGGTGTGCGTAAAGATATCCGTACCCGGATAGGAAAGCAGCCGGGTGACAGGGTTCTGGTGACGGTCAGGGAACGGGAATGAGGAGGGATAAAGATGTGGACATGTCCGAAGTGCGGGCGTACTTTTAAAAGGCAGGAGCAAAGCCATTACTGCGGGAAAGCGCCGGAAACGGTGGATGAATATATTGCGGCACAGCCGGAAGAGGTGCGGGGATTTCTGAAGGAAATAAGGGAAGCGCTTTGCGCGGCGCTGCCGGAGGCGGAGGAACGGATTTCATGGAGTATGCCGACTTTTTGGAAGGGGCATAATATCATCCAGTTTGCCGGGTTTAAAAAACATGCGGGTCTGTATCCGGGGCCGGAGGCTGTCCTGGAATTTTCTGAGCGTTTGAAAGATTACAAGACCAGTAAGGGGACAATACAGATCCCATACAGCAGGCCGGTTCCGGTTGAACTGATTTCCGATATTGCCGGGTGGTGTTACAGGACGGGGAATCATCCGTAACCAATGTCATTAACTTAAGCTTCCCGGGGTGCTGCAGACCATATATCTCATCCGGACCATCGAAAGACGCCGGCACTTAGGCGCCGTGTTTTGGCGCCTTAGTACCGTTGCGTCTGCCGTGAGCGGAAGCGCGTCCGGATGATTAAAAGTTATTTATTGACAGTTCCTTAGTGCATAGGGATAACTGGAAGGGCGTGGAGCGTTAACCGTGCAGGAGGAAAAACCCTCTATTTCCGCATCCGGAAAATCACTGATTCATAGGGCCGGAGCACAGGGCCGCGGTAGCCGCCTTCCCGGTCATAGGAGGAAAGCAGAACTTCCCCGGCACCATCCAGCAGGGATGCGGGTATCTCATGCTCCTCGCGGGAGAAGTTGTGGAATGCCAGCAGTGTTTCTTCTTTTGTGCTTCTGGCCAGGGCAATCAGATCTTTGCATCCCGTTTCCAGGAAAGACATATCCCCCCTTGCCAATGCAGGGGAAGTCTTCCGCAGGGCGATCAGCTTCCGGTAGCATTGATAGACCGAGTAGGGATCCTGTCTCTGGGCTTCCACGTTGATTTCTTTTGTATTTGGGTTCGTTTTCAGCCATGGCGTGCCGGTGGTAAAGCCTCCGTTTACGGAGCTGTCCCACTGCATGGGAGTGCGGGCGTTGTCCCGGCTTTCCAACTGGGCAAAGGCCAGGGCGGCTGCGGGCTCCATACCGGAAAGCAGGCATTGCTTATATTGGTTCCGCGTACTCAGGTCGTCATAGTCTTCGATAGACGGCAGCTTCACATTTGTCATGCCGATTTCCTCTCCCTGGTACACAAAAGGCGTGCCGGGCAGGCTGTGGAGGAACATTGCCAGGAATTTGGCGGAAACCTCCCAGTATTGCCCGTCGTCGCCGTAAAGGGATACCTGCCGGGGTTTGTCGTGGTTGCTGAAGAACCGTGCCCACCAGCCGTCTCTTTCCATAATCCGGTAGCTTTCTTCAATATCATGCCTGAGCTTCTCCGGCGACCAGGTATCGATCTCTACCCTGGGCGGCACAAAGGGGATGGCCATGTCAAATTCTTCCCGGCCTGTTTTCACATAGTTGCCAAGTTCCTCCACAGTGGGAGCGGATACTTCGCCCACGGTCAATATATTCCGGGGGGTATAGACTTTCCGGTTCATTTCACGGATATAGGCATGGGTGCCGGGGCGTCCGATAAGGCAGTCGGGAAAGGAAAAGCCATCCGGCTGGGGCGGCTGGGCGGAATCCGGGAAATCCTGGGGTTTGTCCAGGTAGCTGATGGCGTCTACGCGGAAGCCGTCCACACCTTTGTCTGCCCACCAGTTCATCATATCTATGATTTGCCCGCGGAGTTCCGCGCAGGCCCAGTTCAGGTCAGGCTGTTTTTTGGAAAAGAAGTGGAAATAATACTGTCCGCGTTCCGGTACATATTCCCATGCGCTGCCGCCGAAAGCGGAAGCCCAGTTGTTTGGTTCGCGGCCGTCCACCGGGTCGCGCCATATGTAATAATCACTCCTGGGGTTTTCACGGGATGACCGCGATTCTATAAACCAGGGATGTTCGTCAGAGGAATGGTTCACCACCAGATCCATAATGATGCGGATGCCCTTTTTTTTGCAGGCGTCCCTCAAATGATCCCAGTCCTCCATGGTGCCGAATTCTTCCATGATTTCCTGATAACCGGAAATGTCATAACCGTTATCATCATTCGGCGAGCGGTACACCGGCGAAAGCCACAGTGCATTGATGCCGAGTTCTTCCAGGTAATCGAGTTTCTGTGTGATACCGGGCAGATCCCCGATGCCGTCCCCGTTGGAGTCATAGAAACTCCGGGGGTAGATCTGGTAGATGACCAGGTCTTTGATCCAATCTTTTTCTGTTGTCATAAACATACCTCCAAGGGATGCAGAAGGCATCCATATTTCTGTATTTTTGTTTATAAATTGTTCCTTGGTGTGGTTGGCATCCTGTATCCTCCCGACAGCCCCCGGCTGTGTTGGAGAAGAAAAATCCAAATGAACCACCATTCTGTCTGCATTGACTGCTTTTATTCTATCATATTTAACAAGGCAGGACAATAAACAAATTCGTGCAAAGGATGCAAAAAAAATCAGATGGGGTGCCAGAGCCGTGCATTGGGCGGGGAGTGAATTATAACTATTTTTTCAGATATTGCAAAATCGGTTCAATATACTTTTTGTCTGAAATATCATAAGACGAAGAAATCATCTTTACCATTATTTGTTCCGCTTCTGTCTTGTCTTTTTTGGCTTTAAGTGCTTTTACAAACATTTTCATCATCAGTTTAGACGGTGCAGACATTTTTTCATAATTGAATCCTCCCGGACAATAAAATGTTTTTACCTTTTTCTGCTCTGGCTTACTGAAATTCCGTTTAAGGGCTATGTCAATTTCCGGGTTGTCTATCGGGCTTCCTCCAACACAAAATGCAATGAGCTTCTTATCTGCCCATTTATCTATATTCCCTTTGAACCAACTGATTTTACGGATACTGCCCGCACAGGCCCAACCTCCAAAAATTATTGCTTCATATGCAGCCAAATCTTTCTTTTTTGCGGCTGATAATTCAAGGCAATCAGCTCCCGCCGCTTTTGCTATCCATTCGGCATAACGTTTTGTAAAACCTGTCTGTGAATTGTAGATTACGATTGTTTTCATCTGCTTAAACCTCCCTTTTTCATTTCCTGCTGTGTTTACAACCGCTTTAAGGTACATTACTTCGTTTTACTTTTTTCATTGGCAGCCCTCTTTTCCAAATTTTCTATTCCGGCATACAGTTTTGATAAAAGGGTAAAAAGAGTTTCTGCTCCCGTCCTCGGTATGCCCGGTCAACAGCTTTATAAGCCGGACTTCATGCCTGGCGGCGTAGCTGGTGACTTTCCGTAAATTCCCGGTCACTCCCTCGGTCAAAAGGCCGGCGCGGATAAAGTGCGCCGTACAGTCACGGGTGCGCTTCTTGTAGCTGTGCAAGGCATAGATGATTCCACCTTTCTGCTGCACGGTGCATGGTTTACAGTTCCGTATATGGAATTTGTGTTCCGTTATAGTTAATAGTTAATAACACATTTTGCTGAATCTCAAGCAGTACATAATTTCCGGTTGTAGTACCCATATCAAAAACATTTACCGTACCACTATTACGGTCTGTGTAAATTTCCGGCTGGAAAGCGTAATTGTAAGGCAAGCCGCCAAAATAGATATATTGATACCCGGCACTTTTAATTACGTACCACGTTTCTGTATCGCAAGAGTTTACAATATCCCTAAGTTCTTCTGAAAGTTCTTCCTTTGTTATTCTGACGCTTCTTCCAATATTCTGGTCTTTTAGTGGCACATCTGAATTATTATCTGAATTATCAAGTGAATCTTCTTTTTCCAGTGGCATTTCTAATTGGTGGTCCGGTGAGTACTCGTCCATATCATAAAGCAATTCATCTGCTTCTGCTTCTGTTAGATATTCAACATTTGTAATGGAATTATTTTTATCCCGTAACACACGCAAATCTATACTTCCCTCGTTATCAAAAATAAAATTTTCAAAAGAGCCATTCATTCGTAAGTCCATAAAAATTCTGACACGTTCACCGTTGTAGTAGTAAATACCGTCTGTGACAATAATTCCATGTTGTGCGTATTCTATGGAATATGGATTCTCTGTTTTCTCTGCCTTATTTTCAATTTCTTTTATATTTCTATCCGATTCAGCTTTTATTGATATTTCATTCGGTTTGTTATTATCTTTCAAAACTAAGTTATTGTCAGCAGCAGGAGAGGCGGCATACGCACCAGTCACAAAAAAACAAACGCAAACGAAAACAGAAGAAATAGTGGTAATGGCAATAATGCCTTTTGATTTTTTCCTGAATTTCATAATCGCACCTAACCTTTCTTTTAGCTGTTCTGCACCTTCTGTCAAAGTTACGGAAGCTAGGGGACTTTTGTAGGGATTGTTTGACTCCAAAAAGGAAATCAGCGTGTCACCATATTCACGCCTTGCTTTGTCGTCAAGTATGGACATAACTTTTTCATCACATGACAATTCACAGGATTTATTCACTTCCTTTTCCATCAAATATACAAAAGGATTGAACCAATGGGCGCAGACAACAAGCTGTATCAGCCATTTGTAGAACATATCCCTCTGCTTGTAGTGAACCAGCTCATGCACAAAGATATAAGATAACTCTTTATCGTCCAATTCGCAGGCTGGTAAAACAATTCTTGCACGAAAGAAGCCAATCATTATAGGGGAAGCAATCAGCGGATTGCGGGATAGATCCACTCTTGTTTTTATATTCAGTTTTTCTTCACAATCGGACAGCAGATTCAAGGTTTTAATATCCGATACTTCTGTACTACCCGCTTTGATGTATTGGATAAATCCTTGGTAAATCGTTACCTTACGCACAAATAGAATCAATGCAAATACTGACCAGATAAAAAACAGGCAGACGTATCTGTTAAATGGCTCGCGCATAGTGATGGTTATATCCCGGTTTGCCTGTATCGGTTCTGTTTTACTGTTACCTGTATCTGTGGAAGCCGGTACATTCGGACTTGCAGGTATTTCATTTTTTACCGCTGTTTTGCCGGGCTTTTCAAACAGGCTCCCAACAATCGTGGTATCGGGAGTGAAAGGAAGTAGAAACCGGAGCACAACAATTATCCAGATATAGTATTGCCAACGCTTGCAGAATCTGTTTTTATATAGCGGTTTCAATCCCCAAATGAGAAGTAATAACAGTGTGCCGGAAACAGACAGCGACAATAATATTTTCATAAATTCATTCATTTTCTTTTCTCCAAAATGTTTCAATCTCTTTCAATTCGTCTGCCGAAAGAATATCCTGCCGCAACAAGGTTGATACTAAGTTTTTCACATTCCCGCCGTAGACTTTATCAAGAAAGCTGTGGGTCTGCATGGTCTGGTATTCTGCTTCTGTTACCGTAGCCACATACTCATTCTTCCTGCCGATTTTTTTGACTTTCAAGAACTTTTTTTCTCCTAAACGGGAAAGCAGCGTGAGTACGGTGTTGTTCTTCCATTCGTTTTTATCTTTTTCCAATTCCTCCATGATGAGGGAGTATAAAGCTGCCCCTCCATTCTTCCAAATGATTTTCATTAGTACCAGTTCGGATTCAGAAATCTGCTGTGCCATGTTGTCCTCCTTTTATCTTAACATTTTGTGGGCGTATAAACATCTTAACACTTTGTAGGTGATAATGCAATACCCTAACCCGGATAAACCGGAACCAAAATTTTGCCGTCTTGTGCAAGATATTGTTTATAAGCGCCTAAGAGCCTGTTTAAAATCTGCTTTTCGCCAGATGTGCGCCACAGTTTGTGAGAGGTTTGCCCCGAATGAGGGAGGCGTAGTGGGGCATCGCCCCCGAATGAGGGGCAAAGATCTCGCAAAATGAGGTGTACAGATGGTGGAAATGAGATTTTAAACAGGCTCTAAAGGGAATTTAAAAATTTACAGAAAGATATGCTTGCTTCTTTACCGTACATGGGCACCTGTCCAGGGGTAAGACACGATATTGGCAGAGGGCGTTCCTGCGGGCAGCGGTATCGTATTCGGGGAATATGATGCAAAAAGGATGCATTGCCGTGCTATAAATATAAAAAAGCAGTAAAGGAGCGGAAGGTATGAATCGGTTTGGAAATTGGGAAAGGGCGGCCGCAGGGCTGTGCCTGTTGTTCCTGGCGGGTATCTGGCTGCAATGGGGTATGCCGGCAAAGGCGCAGCGGGGCGGGGATATGCAAATGCCGCTGCCTGTATACAATAACGGCGGGTATATGGTAAAAGCGGGGGAAATTACTTATTGGAGCCGTCCGTCCATATTGTATACAACAAAACGGTGCGAAGGCAGTATTGTATACAGCAGCGACGGTGAAAAGTGGGAGACGTTATGGGAGACGGGGTATGCGGATACGAAACTTTATTCTGACGGTTTTTCCCTGTACTTTGGCAGTTGGGAGGAGCAGCATGGGGATATGGTTTACCGTATGGATCTAAGTTCGCGGGAAGTCAGGCCGCTGTGTAACGGTGAAATACAGTATTATGACAGGGAGGGGAATCAATTTTATCTGGAAATAACCCTGTCGGAGTATCAGCCTTATGAGGAGCTGGACGGGCTGTACCGTTATGACATTGCTTCCGGGGATATGGTGAAAGTACTGGATAAGGGGGAGGCGCCGATCCTGTTTGACGGGGACTGTATTTATTATACGGCGCAGGAAGGCTGTGAGTTATGGAGGGCAGATACGGACAGCGGGAGGAAGGAGATGGTGATCCGTGAGGAAAGTGACGGTTCTTCCTATGCTTGGGAGAGGATCTGCGGGCTGGAAAAAGCAGGGGGACGCCTGGTTTATTCTTTCGGCAGTTTTCAGGGCAGCGCGGCGGTGTTTTACGGCAATTATTGCAGTGTAAAGGAAGATGGGAGCGATAAGCGCGTATATCCGGCGGATCAGGCGCAGTTCTTTGCTTTTGGCGGTTATGTATGTGTGAATAAGGGGTATAAGGCGGCCCCGCCTGAGGAGCAGTCGGGATATTACTGCCTTTCACCGGATTTTTCCCGGGAATTTTATATGGAAGAGGTAGGCGCCGTGATTTCTTATGACCGGGAGGGGGACTGGGTGTATTATGAGGGAAAAATCGAAGGGCAGGAAGCCCTGGCAGCAGGGGCGGATGTAAATAAGATGCAGGCGCCGGATCTTTGCCGTATGCATTCCGACGGCAGCGGGAAACAACTGCTGATAAGGGGGGAAGAGGTAACTTTCGGGCTGGAAAAGGAATCGGACAAGTGCGGATACCGTCAGGTGCAGGCGGTGGACGGAAGGGTTTATGCGGAAATGGAATGCTGGGGATACCGCGGTTACAGCGGGTGGAGGGATGATTTCCTGGAAAGGCGGGTGTACTGCGCAGAACAGGGAAAGGTATCTCTGGTACAGTCCGTCACTGCGGTTTTGGGGCGGAAGGCGGCATTAGGGGAAGCGTGCCTGCCTGTTGAAATTTTTTCGGCGCGTCTGCGGAGCTGGATAGACAGGTATCTTCATACTTTCCTCCAACGCAGGGAAATGTTTGCGTACCTGAAAGATGCGGAAAGCCCTGATTTGTGGCCGGGCAGGCTGACGGCGGCAGTTTACGAAGGAGGGAAGCTGGAAATCCGTCATTATGATACGAAGGAAGAATTTCTTGTACGGTACGGGTTTTCGGGGGAAGAACCGTATTTTGCCTGGTATGGGGAGGACGGGAGCCTGCAGACGGAAGTTTATTATAAGGAAGAAACAGGAAAAGGATGCGGTATCCGTTACGTGAAAGAAAAGGGTGCGGAGTCTGCAGACAGGCTGCCCAGGGGGTTTGTTTTTGAACATACTGTGGAGAGGGAATGGACGGAACCGGATCCCTGGCTGGTACGGACGGCAGACGGGAAAGACGGGTCGGAGGCTGTGGAGCAGTTCCGGGAAGCCTGTACATGGACGCCGGAGGGGAAAATGCTTTCTTACCATTCCACCGGTGTGCTGGATTATTATGGTATGGAACCGATCCATGTTATTGATGTAGTTTTCCGTTACCGGGAGGATAAGAGCCTGGAGAGCAAAGAGTACTGGCAGAGCGCGGAGGTGTTTGGAAGCAGCGGGGCCAGGAGCGGATATTGCCGCTATGGGCAAAAGGGGGAGCTGCTTTATGAGAGCATCCGGCATTTTATGGGAAATTATGAATATTATTATATTTATGGGGAGGATGCGGCGGAACCGTCCTTCTGCCTGGAACTGGATAACCGGATGGGATATTGGATTGCGGCGGAATTTGCAGGATATCGGTAAAAGGGGAGGACAGGGGAATATATTAAGAAAATGTTAAAAAAATGTGCAAATTGTGCAAATTCCCTTGTAAAACAGAGAAATTTTTAGTAAAATAGACCCATGGGTTTTGCAATGGAATGAAATTTTATGTCTTATACCCAAAAACAGCAGAAAGCGGAGGAATTTAGGATGAATGTTTATACGACTGACAAGATTAGGAATGTAGTTTTGCTCGGCCACGGGGGATGCGGTAAGACGAGCCTTGTGGAAGCAATGGCATATTTATCGGGTATTACTTCCAGGATGGGGAAGGTATCCGACGGAAATACAGTAAGCGATTTTGGAAAAGAAGAACAGAAAAGGCAGATTTCCATTTCCACGTCGGTAGTGCCGATCGAATGGGAAGGCGTTAAGATAAATATTCTGGATACCCCCGGTTTCTTCGATTTTGTTGGAGAGGTAGAGGAAGCGGTAGGCGCCGCGGATGCTGCGGTTATCGTTGTGTCCGGCAAGGCGGGCGTGGAAGTGGGGACGGAGAAGGCATGGGAACTTTGTGATAAATATAAACTGCCCCGCTTTATTTTCGTGACGGATATGGATGTGGACAATGCTTCTTTCCGCCAGGTGGTGGAAGACATGACGAATGCTTACGGCAAGAAGATGGCACCGTTCCATCTGCCGATCCGGGAAAATGAGAAATTTGTGGGATATGTCAATGTCATTACGGAAACCGGCCACAGATGGCAGGGCAAGGAAGTGGTGGACTGTGAGGTGCCGGAATACAGCAAGGCGAACCTGCAGTTGTGTAAAGATACTTTGATGGAAGCGGTGGCGGAGACGAGCGAAGAATTTATGGAGCGGTATTTCGGCGGGGAGACTTTCTCCGAAGCGGAAATCAGGGCGGCTTTGCGCAGCAATGTCATAGACGGGACGATTGTTCCGATGACCATGGGTTCGAGCGTGCTTTGCCAGGGGATTTATACTTTGCTGGACGATATTGTGAAATATATGCCGAGCCCGGAGAATAAGGAAATGGCGGGCATTAACCTGAAAACCAATGAAATATTCCAGGCAAACTATGATTTTTCCAAGGCAAAATCCGCTTATATTTTCAAAACAATCGTGGATCCTTTTATCGGGAAATATTCTCTGGTAAAGGTATGTTCGGGTGTGCTGAAAGCGGACGATGTGATTTATAACAGCGATAAGGATGTGGAAGAGAAGGTGAGCAAGCTGTACATCCTGCAGGGAAGCAAGCCTTCCGAGATAAAGGAGCTCCATGCCGGCGATATCGGCGCGATTGCCAAGCTGACCGCAGCCAGGACCGGGGATACTTTGTCTACGAAAGCAACGACGGTTAAATACGGGAAGACGGAGATCTCCACTCCATATACTTATATGCGGTACAGGGCTAAGAATAAAGGGGAGATTGATAAAGTAGCGCAGTCGCTGCAGAAGATGTCGCACGAGGATCAGACGCTGAAGGTGGTAAACGATGCGGAGAACAGGCAGACGCTGCTTTATGGCATGGGCGACCTTCATCTGGATGTGGTTGCCAGCAGGTTAAAGAATGAGTATAAGGTAGATGTGGAACTGACCCGTCCGAAGGTTGCGTTCCGTGAAACGATTAAGAAGAGTTCCGATGTGGAATATAAATATAAGAAGCAGTCCGGCGGCCACGGGCAGTACGGCCATGTGAAGATGCGTTTCTCACCGTTGGACAATTTGGAAGAGTCCTATGAATTTTCACAGGAGGTAGTAGGCGGCGCGGTTCCGAAGAATTATTTCCCGGCAGTGGAAAAGGGGCTGCAGGAATCCGTGCTGAAAGGCCCCCTGGCGGCTTATCCGGTAGTGGGTGTAAAGGCGGTTCTGTACGACGGTTCCTATCATCCGGTGGATTCTTCGGAAATGGCGTTTAAAATGGCGACGATCCAGGCATTTAAGAAGGGATTTATGGACGCGCACCCGGTGCTTTTGGAGCCGATTGCGTCTTTGAAGGTGACAGTGCCGGATGCATATACAGGCGATGTTATGGGCGACCTGAA
Source organism: uncultured Lachnospiraceae bacterium (assembly GCA_947385425.1). Lineage (GTDB taxonomy): Bacteria > Bacillota > Clostridia > Lachnospirales > Lachnospiraceae > Kineothrix. The sequence continues at coordinate 17,254 of CANDKY010000095.1, forward strand.
CAAGAGGCGCGCAAGGGTGCTCGGCATGAACCCGGCAGGGGGCAGGCAGGTGATTGAAGCGGATATCCCGATGACAGGGCTGTTCGGCTATTGCACGGATCTGCGTTCCATGACAGGCGGGCGGGGAACCTATGCTTATGAATTTGCAAGATATGAGCAGGCGCCCAGCGATGTACAGGAGAAGGAAGTAGCGGCACGGGCAGCGAAAGTTGCGGAGGGCAGCGAAGAGTAAGGGGCTTGGTTTAAAGCTGCTTTTGGCCGGATATGCACTATAGTTTGCGGGAAGTTTGCCACGGATGAGGGGCAAACTTCCCGCAAAGCGGTTAGGTTTGTTTTCCTGAGGATTAATGTATATGGAGAGTGGAAGAATCAGGATTGTTGATATTGCCGACGAATTGGGAGTGAGTACTGCTACCGTATCGAATGTTATTCATGGAAAGACAAAGAAAATATCAGATGAAACGGTGAAACGTGTGCAGCAGCTTTTGGAAGAGAGACAATACATTCCGAGTATGGCAGGGATACTTTTGGCACAAAATAATTCTAAAATTATCGGGGTGGTTATCAATGACCATGAAAAATACGAAGGGCACACATTGGAGGATCCGTTTATTTCGGCATCGGTAAATGCGCTGGCAAAAGAGATAGGACAGGCGGGAAAATTCCTTATGCTTAAAGTGACTGATAAATGGGATGAAATTCCCAGGTTTGCTTCCATGTGGAATATGGAGGGCATGGTGTTAATTGGCTATTGCGGACAGGATTATAAAAGATTGAGGGAACAGATGCATATCCCGTTTGTGGTCTATGATGGGTATATGGAAAGTTCCGGGAATCTTATAAATATTGAGGCCAATCACTTTGATGGAGGGGCACAGGCCGGGCGTTATCTGAGAAATAGGGGACATAGGGCTGTGCTTTGTATATCGGATAATAATATTTGCATGGATATGGAACGGTTTATGGGATTAAAAAGTGAGATTCCAAATGCAGAACTTATGGTTATCCCTGCGGGGCAGGAAACGCGTACCGTTTTTTACATGGAACATATGAGG
>CANDKY010000096.1 GCA_947385425.1 uncultured Lachnospiraceae bacterium
TCCGATCTTCTGTTAAGTAAAACCTCCATCCAAAACGATGCAAAAAGACAGGACGAGCCCCTCCGAAAGCAAAGCAGGCTCCTGGTTTTTGGTTAACTTAAGCTTTTGAGTTTTGCCGAAAACCTTAAGTTAATGACATTGGTTCACTGCGACTGTACTCTTAAGTAGGTAAAAACGGAGAAAGATGTATTGTACATAGCGGAAAGGAAGGTTATAATATAAAAGACGGAGTTGGATATTGCCAATTAGGAGGGGGATAATGGCTGATAATTATCATGATGCGGTTTACCGTATGTATGAATCTTCAGATATATTGTATAAAAAACAACAATGGTTCAATGCAAATTATCTGGCGGGTTATATATTGGAATGCTACAGCAAGCTTATTTTGTCGCTTTCTGCCGGACAGGGGCATGTTTTCTCGCATAATTATCAACATGTGAGGGATTTTGGGCACAGTCTTATTGATTTGAAAAATGAATTGGTTCTAATCAGTTTTGGAGGATGCGCTGTATCTGGTTATTGTCTGGATATACAGAATGATTGTGGGAATATTCTGGCTAATTGGAATCCGAACAGACGGTATGAGGCGGACAGCAGTATTTTAAATACAGAAGAACTGGCGGCAGATATACGCCGGGAAGCAGAGAAATTAATGGATATGGTAATAACAATGGAAATTGACGGGGTGCTGGGATGATTCATTTTGATGAGGTGAAAGACAGGGTCTTAGAGTATTTGGAGACATTATGGGAAGATGGGGCAGATGAGGATCAGGCCAGGTTTTATGTTATAAGGGATGTGTATGGCAGGATTTCTGTCTATGTTATGGGTGATTATGATTTGGGATCTTTAAGGGAAAATATTGTGGGAATCATTGGTGTAAACTGGATTGGACAGATACGAGATATAGATGAATCCCATATATTGTATGAAGAAATTTCAAAGAATGTTGAGAAGATAGCATATAATATTTATTATGGGGAAAGGCCGTTAGTTAAGAGGAACTGGAATTATGTAACCAGAGAAAAGAGAAAGGATAAGGCGAAAGTAATTTCCTTCTATTCTTATAAAGGGGGTGTCGGAAGGACAACAGCGCTGGTTTTGGCTGCATTGCAGATGGCCCGTAAAGGGAAAAGGGTGGCAGTAATAGATATGGATTTGGAGGCACCAGGTTTATCTACTATTTTGAGGCAGGAGACGGGAATGGAGTATCCCCAATACGGTGTAGTGGATTTTTTGGTAGAATGCGGGAAGGCAGACGGACAGATAGATTTGGGAGAATATATTTATTCGGCCACATCTAAGGAATTGCTGGGGATGAATGGTGGGGAATTATTCATTATGCAGGCGGCAAAGTTGACAGCGGATGATTATGAAAAATATTATAATAAACTTTCACGCATTGATTTTAATATGCCTAAATACAGTGAACCGGAAAATCCTGTAAGCTGTCTGTTGGACTGTATCAATGTACAATACCGGCCGGATTATATTTTTATAGATACCAGGGCAGGGATACATGATATTGGCGGTCTTGCATTGTTTAACTGTTCTGATGAGGTGGTGGCTTTGTTTTATGGGAATGAGCAGAATATGATTGGGCTGAATTTTGTTCTGCCCAGATTGTGTGCGCAGGGAATACCCTTTTACCTGGTTAATACACCTGTTCCGGTTCTGGAGGATGCCGCGGCAGAAGAGATCGAGTATTATATCAGGGAAAGTTTCCGTACCCTGGAAAAGGCGGGGTATTTTGATGAAGTGCCGGATTTGTATGACGAATCTTCCGCACATTATCCTCTGAATATCAGTTATGATGCGGTGGCGGCAAATATAAATTCAGAATCAAAATTGTTGCAGTTAATCGTACGCGACAGTGATAAGAATATTTATAAACAGATAGCGGACATGTTGGAGAATGTGCAGGGTGAGAACGGGGATATTGGAAAGATTACCGGGGCCGATAAAAAATCTATTTTGCAGTCGATGGAAGGTATGATTGAATCGGAAACTGCTTCAGCGGAAGATGAGTTTGGCTCTTATGAGAGCCTTAAGAAAAATTTTTATCCGTTGAGGGAATATAAGTATATTTTTGACAGTAATAAATTTATAATCACAGGTTCAAAAGGCAGCGGGAAAACAGCTTTGTTTAAAGTTTTAAGCTGTGAAAGATATGCAAGGGAAATGGCGGAATATATTGGTATTCCGGCAAATGAAATATCGCATACCACATGGCTGGCAGGGCTGGATGCAGCAAAAGAGTTTCCTGACAAAGCTAATTTCAGAGGAATAGGAAGGACACAGAATACAGAGTTTTATGCGGTATATTGGAAGATACTCGCGCTCAGGGCGCTGAAAGGGATTATAAAACAGTATGGAATTGGATGTTGTGAGTATTTTGGTGATATTTTGTCTTGTAAGTATAGCCAGATAGTCACTTATATCCGGAAATACAGTAATATGAATGAAGAACTGTCTGAGTTGTTAGCGGAAATAAACCAGCGCCTGGAAGAGGATGGAAAGACGGTTATTATAATATATGATTCGCTTGATTTTTGTATCGACAAGGAGTATAGAGGAGGGTTGATTTCTGAATTGATCGGATTCTGGGCAGAAGGTATTTTAAGATATAAAAACCTGCGGGCTAAGATTTTCCTGCGTAATGATATTTACAAAAATGAGATTTTGCTGACAGATAAGATTAAGTTGAATAATTACAGGAGCAATATTGAATGGACTTATGATTATCTACTGGCGATGCTTTGGAAACGGATGATGGAATCAAGCATGGAGTTGAGAAATCTGATGGAAAAGGTATTGGAGAGGGAAGGGTATTCCCTGGCGGAATCCGGTTTGGTAGGTATTATGCCGAGGCCTGGTGAAGAAATCAATAAAATCATATTGAATTCCTTAGTCGGGGAAAAGATGGGGAAAGGGAAAAAGGCATATACTTATAATTGGATTTTTTACCGGCTTGCCGATACAAACGATAAAATTGTTCCGCGAAGTATTATAAAGATGTTTTCTGTAGCTGCAAGATATGAGATGGATGAGATGGTTAATGGGGGCAGGGAGGGCGCCAGAATATTAAGTCCCAGATCTCTGGAGAATTCCGTGAGAGAAGTGTCAGAGGACAGGATTACCGATATGATGGAGGAGTATGCGGAATACCGGAGGATTTTCCTTGACTTAAAGAATTACTGTGGTATTTTCCCGACGGATGAGGAAACTTTATACGCGGCATTGACAAAGTGTGGGATAAAGGAGGAAAATCTGGCAATGGTGACTGGCCACTTGATTGATATCGGTATTTTAAGAGAGTATCAAAAGAAAAAGGCGGATCCTGTCAGGTATCATATTCCGGATATTTACCTGAAGGGGATGGAACTGAGACGAAAGGGGTATCGGTAAAAATTTAAGAAAAAAGTTCATTATACCAAAATTTACAGTTGTAATTTGCGCTCCGATTGGATATAATAGAACTAACCTGGAATGTACGATAACTCTTGTTATTTTGAACCTACATTTACTTTAAACGGGATTCCTATATTGTCTTATGGCTGTCAAGCCCCCACTCATGCGGAATGTTTTGCATTGGTGTATGTGGATTGGAGGGGAAGGCAAAAGTAAGGTTGCGGTTACCCACCTAGCGCGGCTAGGAGTCGAAGTACAGGAACCGGCATTTTGGGGGGTTTGTAGTTCGCTACAAAAGAAAAAGCAGCCTTATGGCTGCTTTTTTGGTATTGTTTATCATGCCATTTGCTTAAAATTTTTTCACCTGTGTGGTTAGCGCCCTGTTCCCTCCCGGCGGCTCCTGGCTGCACAGAAGAAAAAAATCCATTCAAAAAAATGATGAGATTTCTTACGGCTTTTTTGGACAGATTTGCTGCCGTTTTTGGCGGAGTCACCGCCTGGCAGCAAATCTGTCTGGAAAAACCGTTAGAAATATCTCATTTTTGCAGTTGGATTTTTCTTCTCCTGCGCAGCCAGGAGCCGCCGGGAGGGAACAGGGCGCTAACCGCACAGGTGGAAATTTTTTAAGTGAATGGCATTGGTTTGTCTGTTTTTGGCGTCGGGGGTGTAAATGGGAGAGAAAGAAAGGCTTTTTGGAAAACTGTTGTTGATTCTTGCCGGGATGCTGCTGATCGGTTATATTCTGTCGGTGAGCATCCGGATGAACCGTGTTGAGCAGCCCGGAGGCGATTATGTGAGGCTGCAGGATGCCCTGATATTGGCGGAAGCGCTGGAGGAGGGGAGCGCAGAGGAATACAAGGAAGATTACATAGTAGAAGGGAAAACGGAAGAAGGGGGACAGGAGGAAAGAAAAACGGAAGAAGGGGAACAGGAGAAAGGGAAGACGGAAGAAGGGGACCGGGGACCGGAGGAGGAGAAGCAAGGGAAGGAAAAAGAGGAGAAAGTGTGGGGGGAAGAGGGGCAGGAATGGAAAGGGGAATGGGAAAAAGCGCTTGAGGCGGACGGGGAGGCTTTGCTGACTTACGGGCAGTTCCTGGACTGGGCGGATATCGCTGCAAAAGAAATACCGGGGATGCCTGGCAGGAAGGAATTAAAAAGGGAGTTTGGGAAAAAGTACAGGGAAGGGCATTTTATATTGAAAGAGGACTGGTATGCCTATTATCAGGATGCGCTGGAGAAGGGCGGCATGACGGACACCATTATTACGGCGGATGTGACAGTTCTTGGGGTTGGCAGCGAGGTATCGGACGGGGAAGGCGGCGTGCTGGAAGAAAACACCCTGCTGGCGCAGGAAGGGGTTTTTTCTTTCCGGTCGGATTCCTTCAGGGAGCATAAATACCAGGTACTCCGGGTTTACCGGAAAGACGGGGAACTGCTTGTTGTGCAGGAAGTGGTAAGCAGGGGGATGGAGTGGGAAAATATATGGGTTATGGAGGCGGAGGACGGAAAGAGGCTGCAGGCATTTTATCGGGGGCAGGAGATATGGGTGCCTTATGATAAGTCGGAAAGCCCCTGGCGGGAGCAGGTTGCCGACCTTGTTTTTGCGGACGGGGCTTTGCAGTCGGTGACGGTGAAGGATAATAAGGTAAGCGGTAAACTGCTAAGCGTGCGGGAAGGCGAACTGGAAATCGAGGGTGCCGGGAAATATCCGTATGATGAGGATATGAAGGTATACAAACTGTATGGGCGCCTGGCGGAAGGCGGGCAGGGGGAGCTGCGGATTGGTTATGATTTTACGGATTTTGTGCTGGATAACGGGGTAATCTGCGCCGGCCTTCTGACCCGGGACGAAGCGATGGAAAATATACGGGTGGTGATTAAGACTACCGGATATGGAGGGGCATATCACGATGAGGTAAGGGTTACGGTAGATACGGATTTTACTTTGCGTTACGGGGAATACGGGGCGATGGAGCAGAAGGAGTACAAAGCGGGGGATACGGTTACGGTTGACGGGGAAAGCGATTTTTTTACCGGGGACAGGATATACATAGAACCTGCGGTATTGACAGGAAAAATCAGGCTGCTGTCCGTGGAGCGTTCCCAGGGGGAGCCTTCCTATCGGGGGAAACTGGAAATCGCAAAGACTCCGGAGGGGCTGGTGGTAGTCAATGAACTGCTGCTGGAGGAATACCTGTATTCGGTGGTGCCGAGTGAAATGCCCGCTTCTTATCCGCTGGAAGCGCTGAAAGCGCAGGCAGTCTGTGCAAGGACTTATGCTTACCGGAACATGGTGCATTCGGGAATAGCGGCGTATGGCGCCCATGTGGATGACAGCGCGGGGTATCAGGTTTACAATAATATATCGGAAAATGTACAGACAACGAAAGCCGTCCGGGAGACTACGGGGCAGTTGCTGTATTATGGCGAGGAACTGTGCGGTTCTTTTTATTATTCTACTTCCTGCGGTTTCGGGACGGATGCAGGGGTGTGGAAGTCGGACGGAGGAGAAGATACATCTTATCTGCAGGCAAAACGTATCGGGGAGGAAGCGGGAGAGTACGGCGGGGAAAGCCTGAGGGAAGAAGATGCTTTTGAAGAGTTTATAACAAATACCTATCCTACGGATTATGAAAGCGGGGAAGCGTGGTACCGCTGGGAGTATGAGGTGGAGGAACTGGATGGGGAAGAGATGCTGGAAGATATAAAAAAGCGGTATGCGGCCAATCCGAAGCTGGTGCTGACAAAGAACGGGGAAGGCGTGTATGAGAGCCTGGAAATAGACAGACTGGGGGAGATAAGGGATATATATATAGCCGGCCGGGGAGGCGGGGGAGTGGCCGATGAGCTGGTGGTCGAAGGGACGGAGAATACCGTTAAAGTGATATCGGAGCATAATATTCGTTATGTGCTTTGCAACGGGGATGCAAAGGTGGTCAGGCAGGACGGGAGCCGGGTGGACTGCACAAGTCTGCTCCCCAGCGGGTATTTTACAATTATGGCTGGAAAAGAAGGGGATAATATGATAGGATATAGGTTAGCCGGCGGCGGGTACGGGCATGGAGTGGGGATGTCACAGAACGGCGCGAAAGAGATGGCGAAGAAAGGATTTACCTCAGAAGATATATTGACCTTTTTCTATGACTCCTGTAATGTCAGGGATGTGTACTGACGGCATTTATTCAGGTGTACCGCATGCCGGGAGCGGCTGGGATTGGGCAGGTATGGATGGGGGAAGATGGAATTATGATTAAAAAAATGTTTTATATAGGCAAGGATTTCCAGCTTCATATGAACCGGAAGAATATCAGCGCTTTTGCATCGAGTACGGCATTTTTCCTTTTTGTGTCTTTGATACCTATATTGGTGCTGCTGTGTGCCATTATTCCATATACGGCATTGACAAAAGCAAACCTTATGACCTTTATGACGGATATCACGCCGGATGTGGTGGATTCCCTTGTGATATCCATTATTGAGGATGTATATGCGAAATCGGCGGGCGTGATTTCCATAGCTGCCCTTACCCTTCTGTGGTCGGCCTCCAAAGGGATGCTGGCCCTGATGCGGGGGATGAATGAGATCAATGATGTGGAGGAAAACCGTAATTATGTCGTAGTCCGGATGATTGCTTCTTTTTATACGGTGATCATGCTTGTGGTCGTGGTGCTGTCACTGGTAGTGATGGTATTCGGGAATGCTTTGGTAAGCGGCATTATCCGGACGATTCCGCAGGCGGAGCATTTTTTTGATTTTTTGCTGCATTTCCGGCTGTTGTTTTCGCTGCTGGTTATGATTGTGGTATTTTCCATGATGTATGCTTACATACCCAATAAAAAACTGAAATTTATGTATCAGATCCCGGGTGCTGTTTTTTCCGCGGTGCTCTGGAATGTGTTTTCCTGGGCATTTTCCATCTATGTGGGGCGCATTAATGATTTCAGCACGTATGGGAATCTGGCGACGATTGTGATCATTATGCTTTGGATGTATATGTGTATTTATATTATTCTGATCGGGGCATATCTGAACCGGTATTTTGAACCGGTGTACCAGTATTTTGCTTTGCGGAGGAAGGTGCGGAGGAACTGACGGTAAATCGTTTTTCAGGAAAGCGGTCAGAAGCTGCGGAAGCGTCAGACGGCAGGAGGGAAATGCCGGCCGCACGGAGGGGAAAAGTTATGGGCATTAAAAGTGAGTAAGGAAGGTTATCCTCCTTACTCACTTTTGAGTACTATCCTTACATTAATGATATTGAGCTTAGTTTGCCCTTTTCGGATTTTTCAGGCCAGAAGGTTCATAACTTCCTGGTTTGCCTGATTAGCCTGGGCAAGCATGGAGTGGATGGATTGTTCCAATATATTATGCATGGAATACATAACCATCCCTGCCGCCATGTCCATGTCGCGGATGCGGGATTCCGCCGCCTGGGTGTTTTCTGAGGCGTTGGTATTGTTGTTATATGCGTGTTCCAGCGCATTCTGGTCGACGCCTATTGTGGCACGTATTGTAGAGATTTTGTCGGTTGCTTTTGCAATCATATCTATTGATTCACTGGAAGATTCCTGGGTGAGGCAACTGACAGCATCAAGGCCTAAAGTAGTTGTCGTTATATTGTAGGTTCTGATGGTATATGTATTTCTTGCTTCGCCGTTCATCTGGATAACGATATCCGCAGGGTTTTTGTGGATTTTTTCACCGGCGGTGGTTGCGACGTCTTTTGCAATGTCCATAAAGGACTCGTGAAAGCTGTCGCCGTCGATATTGAAAACCTTACCATCCTGTACGAGGGTGTCTGTATAGCTGCTCTGGGTTCTAAGCGTTGTTACAACAGACAGATGGATTCCCGCATTCTTTAATTGTTCCGCAATATCCTTATCATGAAAGTCTGACAGGTGGTCGCCGTTTTTGTCATGATAAGGGGCGTCTGTGACCAAAATAATTTCCCTGGCTACATCCGGACGGAAAGGAAAGTTAGCGGCTGCATCTAATGCCTCCAGAGCGGATTCATTTGCATCCCCGCCGCCAGTACAGCGGATTGTATCCAGGTATGCTTTTGTCTCTGTCACGGAAGAGGTAAAAGGGAAAATTTTATGAGAGCCTTCCTTTTTTTCGCCGTATTGTATGACTCCGTATCGGACATCGCAGTTGCGGAGGCTGTCCGCAAATGAGTGCAGGTTATTTTTTACGTTGTTGACATGCGATCCCATACTGCCGGTATTGTCAATAACAAAGATAATATCGGCCTGGCCGCTGCCCGGCTGGAATGAGGGGCCTATCTGGAGATCCGTCGGCGAACAAAGCTGCATCTCATTGAACGATGTGTTGGCTGTAAGCCGGTTCAGTTCCGCTTTTAATTCCCTGATTTCCAGATCAATGGCAAAACGTTCCTGGGGAGCCCATGTCCCGTTTGCAGACTTTACGGACAATTCCGTCATTCTATGCAATATGTCATGTACCTCGGTCAGTGAGCCGTCCATTATCTTGCATACGGATACCCCATCCTGGATGTTCTCCGCCCCCTGGTCAAGACCTCTGATCTGCCGACGCATTTTATCAGAGATAGAAAGGCCGGCGGCATCGTCAGCCGCCCGGTTAATTCTGTATCCGGAGGCTAACTTTTCCGAATTTTTTGCAATAAAATTCCTGTTTATTTTTTGCTGGCGCTGCGTATTTAGCGCACTCATATTATGCTTGATAAACATATTATTCCCCCTTTGCAATATATTTCTCAGAATTTATTTATAATTTCTCTTGTCCTGCCATCTTTGGCTTTCCAATATCAGCATAATATTTTACATATTTATGGGTATATTTTCCACTATTTTCAACAATATATATAATACTCTTTTGAATGCGGCAAGTCAAGATTATTTTGTGAAGATTATAAAGGATATAAAAGACGTAAAGATATATGGTTAAAAATCAATTAATGACATTGGATCAAAATCTGTTAAAAAAGCAAGCGATTATTGTCTGGCAATGTCCCGCATGATATAATATGTTACAGGGAACGATCGTGTTGCCATGCGGCAGCCTCTTATATTTGCAGGGGTATTTTCAGAAAATGCAGTGAAGTGAAAAAACAGTCAGCGTAGGGGATAGAGGTGTTTGCGGAGGACATGCAGAATGCGGAGAGTTTCCGGGGAGCGAAAAGGAGCGTACGCAGGGAAAGCAATGGAGGATCAGGAGAATGATACAGAGTGATAAAGTAAAGAAGATCCTGTTCGGCGGGGATTATAACCCGGAACAGTGGGACGAGAGTGTGTGGAAAGAGGATATGCGGCTGTTTAAGCTGGCGCATGTGGATGTGGTGACGCTGAATGTGTTCAGTTGGGCGGCGCTGCAGCCGGACGAAAATACATATGATTTTGCCAGGCTGGATAAAATTATGGATCTTGTGGCGGAAAACGGGCTGAAAGTATGTATGGCTACTTCGACGGCGGCACATCCGGCATGGATGGCAAGGAAGTATCCTGATGTGCTGCGGACAGAGCATACCGGGATGAGGAGGAAATTTGGCAGCAGGCACAATTCCTGCCCTAACAGCCCTACGTACCGGAAGTATGCGGCGGCGCTGGCAGGGAAACTGGCCGAGCGGTACCGGGATCGGGATAATATTGTGGCATGGCATATTTCCAATGAGTACGGCGGGGAATGTTATTGTGAAAACTGTGAAAAGGCGTTCCGGGTGTGGCTGAAGGAAAAGTACGGGACATTGGAGGAACTGAACCGGGCATGGGATACGGCTTTCTGGGGGCATACGTTTTATGACTGGGAGGAGATCGTGGCGCCGAACCTGCAGTCGGAGGAATTTTACTGGGAGGGGATGGTACGGACGAATTTCCAGGGGATATCCCTTGATTACCGCCGGTTTAATTCGGATAGTATACTGGCATGCTATTGTCTGGAACAGGAGGCGGTGAAAAAATATACGCCGGATATCCCGGTGACGACGAATCTGATGGGATTTTATAAGCCGTTGGATTACCATAAGTGGGCGCGCAGTATGGATTTTGTTTCCTGGGATAATTATCCGAAATACGGCGCGGCGCCGGAGGCTGTCGCCATGGCCCATGATCTGATGCGCGGTATGAAACAGGGGATGCCGTTCGCATTGATGGAACAGACCCCCAGTGTAACGAACTGGCATGAATACTGTGCGCTGAAGCGTCCGGGGGAGATGAGGATGTGGAGCTACCAGGCGATGGCGCACGGAGCGGATACTGTGATGTTTTTCCAGATGAGGAGGAGTATCGGGGCATGTGAGAAATATCATGGGGCATTGATTGACCATGCCGGCCATGAAAATACCAGGGTTTTCCGGGAAATGGCAGCGCTGGGCGCAGAACTGGAGAAGCTGGGCGGCGCGGTGCTGGGCGGCAGGACAGGTGCGAAAGCTGCCATTGTGATGGACTGGGATAACTGGTGGGCGGCGGAATATTCGGCAGGACCGAGTAAGCTGATTGATTATATGGAAGAGCTTATGGTTTATTACAGGGCGTTTTACCGGAGCAATATTCCTGTGGATGTGATCAGCGTGGAGGATGATTTGTCCGGCTACGGGCTGGTGGCGGCTCCCATGCTTTATATGTGCAAAGATGGGTTTGACGGGAAAGTACGCCGGTTTGTGGAGGAGGGAGGCTCTTTTGTAACCAGCTATTTCAGCGGTTATGTGGAAGATCATGATCTGGTGGTGACCGGGGGATATCCGGGGAGGCTGCGGGATATCCTGGGCATATGGGTGGAAGAATCCGATGCGCCTCCGGAAGGGAAGGGGAACTGTTTTGTTTATGGCGGGAAAGAGCATCCGGCCAGGGTGATATGCGACCTGCTTCATCTGGAGGGTGCGGAAGCGCTCAGTGCATACGGGGAGGATTTCTATGCAGGGATGCCTGCCGTGACGGTAAATAAGTGCAAAAAAGGAAAGGCTTATTATGTGGCGACCCGTTCCGACGATGCTTTTTATACGGAGTTTTTAGGGGATATATGCAGGGAGGCCGGGATACGGCCGCTGTTGGATGCACCGGAAGGCGTGGAAGCTGCTTTGCGGGAAAATGCGGACGGTGCGTTCCTGTTCCTGATAAACCATGGGGAAGAACCGAAGGAAGTGGTTCTGCCGTGGGCAGGGGCGGAACTGCTGACAGATGTGAGATACCAGGCAGGGGAAAAAGTGGTACTGCAGAAGAAGGATGTGGCGATCCTGTGCACGCAGCGTGAAAAGAAGCTCTAAGGCGTCAAAGGACGCCGCCTAAGAGCTTCTAGGATTTGCTATGCGGAGCATTGCAAATCCATTTCACGCGGAAGAACGCCGGGAAAGAGGCGTTCTTCCAGGTTTTCATGGAGGGAAGAAGCGTTCTTCCGGGTTTTTATGACGGGATTTGGGTTGTGCGCGGCGGGGGAGCTGCGGCAGGTTGGGAATGCCGGGACGGCGGAACGAATGGGAGGAGAGCGGAAGTGGAAAAAGGGAGACTGATAGCATTTGAGGGGATTGACGGGAGTGGGAAGAGTACACAGGTACGGTTGTTTTCAGAACGGCTTGGGAAGGAAGGTATTCCCGTTTATGCAACGATGGAACCGACATGTTTACCGATCGGTTCCCTGATCCGCCGGGTGCTGAGGGGGGAAATACGGATGGAGCCGCGGGTATTCGCGGCATTGTTTGCGGCGGACAGGCTGGATCATCTGCTGAATGAGGAAGATGGGATTGCGGCCAAAGTCCTGGAAGGGATAACGGTGGTTACGGATCGGTATTACTTTTCCTCCTATGCCTATCACAGCGTAGATATGCCGATGGAGCAGGTGATTCAGGCCAATGCGATGAACAGGGGGATACTGCGGCCGGCGGTTACTGTTTTTATTGATGTGGATCCGGATACGGCTATGGACAGGATACTGCAAAACAGAGAGCGGCAGGAACTGTTTGAGAAGAGATCCAGGCTGGAGGAAGTACGGAAAAAATATTTTGAGGCATTTGACAGGCTGAAAGGGCAGGAGAATGTGGTAATAGTGGACGGGAACAGGCCGCCGGCGGAAATAGCGGATGAAATCTGGGAAGCGGCGGGAGGAACCGCGCAGATGTGAAAGGGGATGGAATGGGAGAAAACAGTATGGGGGCCGGGAGCGGCTCCGGGGAAGTGCAGAAGAAAGCACAGAAAGAAGGACAGAAAAAGGAACGGGAAAAAATACAGAAGGTAATACCTGAAAACAGGAAGGCAAAAGATACTTTCTTTAAAAAGATTTATGAGACGGAAGAAAGGCAGCGCAAACTGGCTTCTTTTTTGCTGGGAATAAAGGGGGAAAAAGTATCTGCGGCAAATGTATGTCCTGTATTGTTCGGTAATAAAGAGAATGATTTTGCATGCCTGTGCGATGATGTATTTTATGTGCTGACAGAGGAACAGTCCTCAGTGTCACCCAATATTCCATACCGGTTGTTGGAATATGCTACAGCGGGGCTGCGTTCCATGGTGGACAGCGAGCAGCTTTTGTATGGAAGGAAACGTGTATTTTTTCCGATTCCGAAGCTTTATATGCTGCAGGTCGGGCTGGAGGCAGGAACCGGGAGAGTTCCGGAAGCAATCAGGTATGATATGCGTCTGAGCGAATCTTATATGGCGGCGGATGAGAAGTATGGGGAAGAGATACAAAAACCGGATCTGGATGCCACCGTCCATGTTTATGACTTCAGGATGACGTTGGATGAGATGCTGGCATATATTGAGTATGGGAATATACCGCGGCGTTTTGAACCATATAATAATGAAGTGAGGGACTATGCCCTGGTTGCAAACGGAATAACTTATATGCAGAGGACAGGGCGGGACGGCAGGTATGCGGCGCCGGCGAATATAAAAACGGTGGCACAATATCTGGAACTGATGTTGGGCAGGGGGATCTTTCCGGATTTGTTATCGGATAAGGAGGTGTGCGATATGACAATGGCACAGTTTTCAAGGGATGATATACTGATATACCAAGGTCGTGAGGAGGGCCGCGAGGAGGGCCGTGAGGAGGGCCGCGAAGAAGGCCGCGAGGAGGGCCGTGAAGAAGGAATTAAAGCATTTATTCTTGACAAAATCGAGGATGGGGTGGCAGAGGGGATTATCGTAAAGAAACTGCGGAAGCACTTTATGCTGGATGAAAAGACGGCGGAGAAGTATTGCCGGGCATATATGGAATAAGGAATGGAAAATCACCGAAAATAGATTTCAGCTGTGACAGACGGATAATGCTTGCTTTTTTGAAACTATTTGGTAAAATGGAACCTAAAGCGGAAAAGGTGGTAAGAAAATGCGAAAAATAAAAGTGTTGGTAGTGGAAGACTCGGCGGTATTCCGTGAAATGCTTGTAAAAGGGCTGGAGGAAGAGCCCGGGATTGAGGTGGTGGCTGAGGCGGAGAATCCTTTTGAGGCGAGGGATGCGATCGAGAAGTACCAGCCTGATGTAATGACTTTGGACATAGAACTGCCGAAGATGAGCGGTATTGATTTTTTGAAAAGGCTGATGCCTCAGTATCCTATGCCTGTTATCATGCTGAGCGGGCTCAACGGGAAGGTGTTCGATGCGATGGCGGCGGGGGCAGTGGATTTCGTCCATAAGCCGACAAACCTTTCGTCCGTGAGCGTGAAGGAGTTTATACGTCAGGAATTGATTGTGAAGGTGAAAGTGGCGGCAACGGTAGATGTGGGGAAGCTGATGCGCAGGGACAGGGTGCATCCTGTCCGGGAAGTACGGCTGACTCCGCAAAATTGTGTAATTGCGATAGGGGCTTCCACCGGCGGGCCGGAGGCAATCAAGGAGGTACTTAGCGGGTTTGGCACGGATATACCGGGAGTGGTTATCGTGCAGCATATGCCGCCGGGATTTACCCACAGTTATGCGGAACGGCTGAACCGGCTCTGTGAAATAGAGGTAAAGGAAGCTGAGGATGGGGATGAGGTAAAACAAGGCAGGGCGCTGCTTGCCCCCGGCGCACGCCAGATGCGTCTGGTGAAGAAAGATCTGCGTTATTTTGTTTCGGTGAAAGAGGAAGAGAAAGTGAGCGGGCATTGCCCTTCGGTGGATGTGCTTTTTGCTTCGGTGGCGAAAGAAGCAGGGGCGGCATCCATAGGGGTGATTCTGACCGGTATGGGAGGCGACGGTTCCAAAGGGATGAAGGATATGAGGAATTGCGGCGCGGTAACGATAGGACAGAATGAGGAAACCTGTGTGGTATATGGGATGCCCAAGGTGGCATATGATATCGGTGCGGTGGCGCACCAACTGCCCCTGGGGGATATTTCAGATAAGGTGTATGATATTCTGACTTAGGAACCGGGGCGTGTTTTGGAAAAGCAACAAGGAGGGGCAGGGAAGGTTTTTTGATATAGGAGGGTCTGCGGTAAGGCGTGTTTATAAATGGGGGGTGAAGCGAAGAAAGGAGTATGGCCGTAAATATGGGAGAAAGTTATAATCCGGAAGGAATGCTGGATTCCTATTTATACGAATGTTTCCAGTTGCTGGGAGAGATGGAGGATATTCTTCTGGCAGGGGAGGCGGAAGATTTTTTCCGCGCGGAGGATATTCAGGAGATATTCCGTATCCTGCATACGATAAAAGGTTCCTCCAGTATTATGATGTATGACAATATCGGGATGGCGGCTCATGAGCTGGAGGATATTTTTTATTATCTGCGGGAAGCCGGGGTGGAAGAAATCCCCAAGGCGGGGCTGTCGGAATGTGTGATTGCGGTGGCGGATTTTATCGCGGAAGAGTTAAACAGGATAAAGGACGGCAAAGCGGCGGATGGGGATCCGGGGGAGGCCGTCAGAAAAGTACAGGCATATCTGGAAAATTTAAAGTCAGAAATCCGGGAACATGGAGGGGAGGTGCATCCCCGGAAGGAATATGGAAAGCCCGGAAGATATTATAATGCGCCGGACAGGAAGCAGAAAAGGAAAAAGAGGGTGAAGATTGACCTGGGAGCGGAACCGGAGGACGGACAGAAGATGAGTCCGGGGGATTATGTCCTTACAGGCGGGCGGCAGAAGGGGAAAGAGGTCGTGGTAGGCATACGCATAGATAAGCTGGAGGAACTTACTGCAATATCCAGGAAGCTGGTACAGCTTGACAAAGAAGCGGAAGGAATCGGAAATGAGGATATCAAAAACCGGCTTCATGGAATTGTAAAAGAACTGCAGGATTCGGTAGGCGATATGCGTAAAACACCGATAGCAACTGTGTTCCACAGGATGAAACTGATGGTTTATGGTTTGTCTCATAAATTATCGAAGGAGATAAGGTTTGAGACGGAAGGGGAGGAACTTTTGGTAGACCGTCTGGTAGCGGAACAGTTGACGGATCCGCTGATGCATATGGTGAGGAATGCGGCAGACCATGGAATCGAGTATGTGGAGGAAAGGAAAGCGGCAGGGAAAACCCCTTGGGGGACGATATGGTTAAGCGCCGTGAGAGGGAAGCACAGGATTTATCTGTCTGTAAAAAATGACGGCAGGGAACTGGATGCGCAGAAAATTTTTGAACGGGCAAAAGAGAGAGGGTTTATCGGGGACGGGGAGAAGATAGAGGACTATACGGAAAATGAAATATTCCTGATGATTACCCGCCCGGGATTTTCGACGGTGGATACGGTGACGGAGATATCGGGAAGAGGAATCGGGATGGATATCGTGGCCAGCCGATTAAAGGAATTGGGCGGAACTTTGCGGATTGCCAACATTCCCGGGGAAGGCGTGGAAATGACTATGGAGATCCCGGCGGATATTGGAGGCTGAATCGGCGTGGAAGCGGATTTTGACAGAAATTATATTTTACATCTTTTCATGGAGTTAAAAACTGTAAACATACGACTTTGCCATTTTGCTTGTCCCTGTCTCTGGCTGCACGGGTCAAAAAGCCCGGGCACAGCCCGCTATGGCGGCGTTTTTTGACCTGTAATCAAGTAGGGGAGACTTTTTCCCCTATTCGCCGCGCGGGGTGCACGCTGCGCAAGCAGCAACTTCATCTGTGCGCCCTGTGCATCAATAGAAACTCCCCGCAGCAGACCATATATCTCAATCAGGCAATGTTATTTATTTACAGTTCCTTAGAGATATGCTACAATAGAAACAGGATATGGCTGTGCAATCCGGGTTTTTCAGGGCAGGGATTGCGGTGTTGCAGTGCGGCATTGTGCGGCTGGCAGGCAGAAAGCGGAAGATTAAGGTGGAGAAGATGAAAAGAATATTATTGAAGCTCAGTGGGGAAGCGCTGGCAGGGGAGAAGAAAACCGGGTTTGATGAGGAAACGGTAAGGAGTGTGGCGCTGCAGGTGAAGCAGCTTGTGGAAGATACACAGGTGGGAATTGTGATCGGAGGCGGGAATTTCTGGCGCGGGCGTTCCAGTGAGCATATTGACCGGACGAAAGCAGATCAGATCGGTATGCTGGCTACGGTGATGAATTGTATTTATGTGTCTGAGATTTTCCGTTCGGTAGGGATGGGGACGGAAATACTGACACCGTTTTCCTGCGGTTCCTTTACGAAGATGTTTTCCAAGGATAAGGCAAACAAGTATTTTGGGCAGGGGAAAGTGGTATTTTTTGCAGGAGGCACGGGGCATCCTTATTTTTCTACGGATACGGGCGTTGTGCTGCGGGCGGTGGAGGTTGAGGCGGATGTGATTCTGCTGGCGAAAGCAGTGGACGGTGTATACGACGCGGATCCGAGATCCAATCCGGAAGCTAAGAAATATGAGGAAGTTTCCATCGAAGAGGTCATTGCAAAGAATCTGCAGGTAGTGGATATGACGGCATCCATTCTTGCGCGGGATAACAAAATGCCCATGCGGGTGTTCGGGCTGAATGGGACGGACAGTATCGTGAATGCGGTAAACGGGAAATTTAAGGGGACGAAAGTGACAGTTTCGTAATAGAACTGCGCACCGGTTATATTTACAGTATGCCCCGGATGCAGACCGCCAGCCGGATACCTTTCGGGCTGTGTTGCTGTAAATTCCGGTGGCCTGCAGTATAAGCGGACAGGCCGGGAGTGTTCAGAAAAAGGATTGGAGGATAATGGGAATGGACGAGAGATTAAAGGTTTATGACGGAAAGATGAAAAAGGCATATGAATTTCTTGAGGCTGATTTCATGACAATCCGTGCGGGGAGGGCGAATCCCCATGTGTTGGACAAGATAAAGGTGGATTATTATGGGACGCCTACCCCGATTCAGCAGGTGGGCAATATCACCGTGCCGGAGGCAAGGATGATACAGATAGCGCCGTGGGAGAAAACACTGATTAAAAGTATCGAGAAAGCGATCCTGGCTTCCGATGTGGGTATTACGCCGTCCAATGACGGCGCGGTGATTCGTCTGGTATTCCCGGAATTGACCGAAGAGCGGAGGAAGAGCCTTGCAAAAGAGGTAAAAAAGAAAGGGGAAGACGGCAAGGTTGCAATCCGCAACATCCGCAGGGACGGCAACGAAGCTTTCAAGAAACTGGCGAAGGAAGATGTGTCGGAAGATGAGATTAAGCAGCTTGGCGAAGAACTTCAGAAAATGACAGACAGGTTTATAAAGGATATTGACAAGCTGGTAGAGGAGAAATCAAAGGAGATTCTTACCGTGTAAGGGTTTCCGGAGTGCAGTTCAGGAGCCGATGCCATTAATTTAAGGGAATGTAAACGATGCTAAGCGGCAGCCGGAGCGGGGAACTGCAGCAATTTCGGAGAAAAAGGAATGGGGACAGGCGATGCAGAGTCCCGGTCTGTGGGTTTGGGAAGCCAAAGCCGGGGCGGGATGCACGTAATGTCCCTTTTGGATTGCCTTCCCGGCAGGGAAAGGGGACAGGGCGCAAGACAGGTGACGGGATGATGGAAATG
>CANDKY010000097.1 GCA_947385425.1 uncultured Lachnospiraceae bacterium
AACTGGGAGCAAATTGGGACGGCATCTTGCAGAAAGCATTTTTCAAACACGCTCTGGGTTCCCCGATCTTCAATTAAGCAAATTGATTTCAATATATATCCTGCAATTTTTCCATTGACTTTCACACGTTGAAGCATTATACTGTGAATGTATCAAAAACACCAATAATAGAAAGCAAAATTATCCGCAGATCCCGCCAGTTCATTATGCCTGCATTTTATGGCAGACAATCCGATACAAAGCGGAAACTACGAATTATACAAATACACCATATTTTACACTGTATTTATATATTAACCAACATGCTGCCGCGGAGCGGCAGCACAAACCCGCCATGAAAAACCTGGAAGAACGCCTCTTTTCCGGCATTCTTCCGCGTGAAATGGATTTGCATTGCTACTTATTGCAAATCCTAGAAGTTCTTAAATGGTAAAGAACACCGTTGCGGCGTCCTTTGACGCCTTAGAACTTCTTTTCACGCTAACTCCCATTCGCCCGCTCCTGCGGGCACTCAAATCAGGATGGTGAAATCTCTGATTTCACACTACTTACACAAAATATAGAAACGAGGCAAAAGACATGATCGTCATAATGAAACCAAACGCCGCCCCCCAAAGCGTGGAAGCGGTACTATCTTTTATCAAAAACCACGGTCTGCAGACCCATCTCTCCCAGGGGGAAGAAGTAACTATAATCGGCATCGTCGGGGACAAGGCCAAACTCCCCACCGAAAACCTCAACAGCTACAAAGACGTAGACCGCATTGTCCCCGTCACGGAAAGCTACAAACTGGCCAACCGGAAATTCCACCCGGAACCCACCACAGTCAAAGTCGGAAATACCCACATCGGGCCTGACAACATGACCATTATGGCCGGCCCCTGCGCCGTGGAAACGGAAGGACAGCTTGTGGAAATCGCCTGTGCCGTAAAAAAATCCGGCGCAACCATCCTTCGCGGAGGCGCCTACAAACCGCGCACTTCCCCCTACTCTTTCCAGGGGCTGGAAGAGGAGGGCCTCCGCTACATGCAGGAAGCCGGCAAAGAATTCGGGCTTGCCACCATCTGTGAAGTCGTGAGCCAGGAAGCCATCGAAGCCGCAGTCAAATATGTGGATATGATCCAGATAGGCGCCCGCAACATGCAGAATTTTATATTGTTAAAAGAAGCCGGACGCTCCGGCCTCCCTGTACTGCTCAAACGCGGACTGTGCGCCACCATCGACGAATGGCTCAATGCGGCGGAATACATTATTGCGGAAGGGAACCCCAATGTCGTACTATGTGAAAGGGGCATCCGCACCTATGAGACAGCCACAAGAAACACACTCGATCTGAGCGCCATCCCGGTCCTCCGTGAAAGGACGCACCTCCCGGTTATTGCAGACCCGTCCCACTCCACCGGCTCCTACCGTTATGTACCGCCGATGGCAAAAGCCGCCGTTGCTTCCGGCGCGGACGGACTGATGATCGAAGTGCATAACAACCCGGCCTGCGCCCTCTCGGACGGCCCGCAGTCCCTTACCTTCCAAAAATTTGACAAACTCACCTCGGAACTGAAACCTCTCTGTGACCTGTTCGGACGGCAGTTTGCACTGTAAAAAAGGATATTTTTATGGATACATCATCGGACAACACAACAACCATAGGTTTTATCGGCCTGGGGCTGATCGGCGGATCCATTGCAAAAGCCCTGAAATCCGCCCGGCCCCAAATCCGTATCATCGCCTATGACAAAAACCCAGAAACTTTGGCCCTGGCCAAAAAAGAAGGAATCGCAGATGCCACTGCCGATTCCATAGACGGTACTTTCCACGGCTGTGATTATATCTTCCTGTGCGCCCCGGTATCCGACAACGATGAAAACCTGACGGCATTAAAAGCCTTCCTGCCGCCTTCCTGCCTGCTTACCGACGTGGGCAGCGTGAAAAGCGGCATCCACCGGCATATTGAAGCCATAGGGCTTTCCTCCCGGTTTATCGGCGGGCATCCGATGGCCGGCAGCGAGCGGATCGGCTATGCCAACTCCAAGGCACGCCTTCTGGAAAACGCCTATTATATCCTGACTCCCACCGCGGAAGTCCCCCCGGCGAAGCTGGAAGCTTACAAGCAACTCGTCATTGCCATGGGGGCTATCCCCCTTGTCCTGGATGCCGCACAGCACGACTACGTGACCGCGGCCGTCAGCCATCTCCCCCACATCATTGCCTCCTCCCTCGTCGGCCTGGTAAAGGACAGCGACTCCGCGGAAGGCATTATGAAAATGATTGCGGCAGGCGGCTTTAAAGATATAACAAGGATCGCCTCTTCCTCCCCTGATATGTGGCAGCAGATATGCCTGACCAATACGGACAACATCCTGAATCTCCTGGACGATTACATCCGCGCGCTCACTGCCGTCCGCAGCCAACTGGAAAACAGGGATGAAGAACAGCTCTACCGCTTTTTTCAGGAAGCGCGCGCCTACCGGGATTCCTTTATCAATGCCTCCAGCGGGCCGATCAAGAAATCCTACGCCCTCACCGTTGATATCGCAGACGAAACAGGCGCCCTGGCTTCCATCGCCGCAATCCTTGCAAAGAACAGCATCAGCATCAAAAACATAGGCATTGTCCACAACAGGGAGAAAGCGGAAGGCGCGCTCCGCATTGAATTTTATGGAGAGAAAGACAGCAAAACCGCCATCCATATCCTCCAAAGCCACGGATATGCCATATACCCGCACTGCACCTGATACTGCCAGAAATCATACATCCGTTCCGCCTGTTCCGCACCATTGCGGCGATAAAACTCCCCGCCGCAGAGCTGCGGGGTATCAGCCCGGGACTCGCTTCGTTCGTCATTAGTTTGTTGCGCAGCAAAGCTTCGGGGAATTAAACCCTGAGAGATTAAAACTTCCAGTCGATGCACCACATCGCCGTCGGAATTTTAGGAACTGGCAAGAAATAACTTGTGCAAGATGCGCAGGATTTTTCTTCGAGAGTGCCGGTCAAAAATCAGGCGCATAGTGGGCTATGTAACTGATTTTTGACCAGTTACGTAGTAACTTGATATCGGAGAAAAAGACAAGCAGATTGCGCAAGTTATTTCTTGACAGTTCCTTACCTTACACCGGCATGAAGCATGCAAAGCGGAAGTCTGATTTCTGGTCGGACGGAATACTGGTATGCAATATCTCCCTTTGTACTCACGAAAAAACATATACCTGTAAACAAACAACCGTTCAAGGAGGATTCCTTATGATATTCCATAAAACGAATTGCTTAAAAGGCGAAATCACCGTACCCGGGGATAAATCCATCTCCCACCGCGCCGTCATGTTTGGCGCCCTTTCCAGGGGGAAAACAGAAATTACCAACTTTTTACAAGGCGCCGACTGCCTTTCCACCATCGATTGTTTCCGCCGCCTTGACATAGAAATTGAAAACCAGGCGGACAAAATAACCGTACACGGCAAAGGGCTGGACGGGCTTTCCGCCCCCACAGCCATCCTCGATGCGGGAAACAGCGGCACTACTACCCGCCTGATCTCCGGCATCCTCGCCGCACAGCCTTTTGAATCCACCCTCACCGGGGATTCCTCTATCCGGAAACGCCCTATGCTCCGTATCATAGAACCGTTAACCATGATGGGCGCCCGTATTGAAAGCCTTGGCGGCAACAACTGCGCGCCGCTCCGGATAACCGGCGCACCGTTAACCGGCATCCACTACCATTCAAAAGTCAGCTCCGCCCAAGTAAAATCTGCAATCCTCCTTGCCGGACTGTATGCCGACAGCCCCACATCCGTCACGGAACCTGCCGTCAGCCGCAACCACTCGGAACTGATGCTGCGCACTTTCGGCGCAAAACTGCAGACAGAAGGCACCACCGCCACCATTTACCCGCGCCCGGCACTGGAAGGCCAGCGTATCCGCGTTCCGGGGGACATTTCCTCTGCCGCCTACTTCATTGCCGCCGGGCTGCTTGTCCCGGGAGCCGACCTTCTGATCCGGAACGTTGGCATTAACCCTACCAGAGACGGTATCCTGAAAGCCGCCAAAGCCATGGGCGGCAATATTAGCCTGTTAAATGAAAACTATGAAGGAGAACCCACCGCCGACCTCCACGTAACCTACAGCCCCCTCCACGGGACAGTCATTGAAGGCAATGTTATCCCCACCCTTATCGATGAACTCCCCGTCATAGCGGTTATGGCCGCCGCCGCGGAAGGCACTACCATCATCAAAGACGCGGCAGAACTCAAAGTAAAGGAATCCAACCGCATAGATGTGATGGTTGAGAACCTTACTGCCATGGGCTGCGACATTACAGCCACGGAAGACGGCATGATCATCCGCGGAAAGGCGCATGACGATCGCCCCCTGCGCGGAGCTGCCATCCATGCCCACAATGACCACCGTATCGCCATGAGCTTCGCCATAGCCTCACTGATCGCGGAAGGGGAAACAAATATTGTGGACAGCGAATGCGTAGCCATCAGTTACCCTGATTTTTACAAAGATTTGCAGAAATTATGCCTTAATTAGAACTCCACCTTCCGCTTTTCATGACCCGTGCCAGTGTAAGGCAAAATTTCGGCGGCGATGTGGTGCATCGACTAGAAATTTTAACGCGGCAATGGTGCCTAACAGGCAGAGCGGAAGTCTAATTCCTGGCCGGATGGAGCACTGAGCACTAGCCAATGCAAAGCATCCTTCCTCTGCACAGGGCTGTCATCACAAACTCCCCGCAGCAAAACTGCGGGGAGCTAAATAATTGTACTCTGAAATTATTATCAGGCTATACAGCCTGTCTTTAAACTATATGCCAAAAACATATCTTAAATTTTATGAATTATGCCCTTCCCCTTTGTGGTTCTCCCGATCCATCAGGTCATACACTTCAATCCGGAACGCATCCGCCTCCGACAACCCCATAAAAACTGCACCATACAGAAATCCGTTCTCCAGTTCCGCTTTTCTGACAATCTTCAATAAAACATGAATCACTTCTTTCGTCCATATCGTAATATGCGACTCATAAACCGTATCCAGTTCCAGATCCTCCCTGCAGATAAAACCGCACCCATTTTTGGACAGATCATGCGTACTGATTTTTATATAATCCTCCATCCCATTATCAATACGCTTGATAATCAGATTTGATTCCAGATCAATCCGCCTGGAACGCCTTTTTTCTTCAGCCCCCATAATAAAAGCCCCCTGCAGTCATATATCATTGCGAGACGCGAAGCTTCTTATATTTCCCATCTCCCTTACCATAATAACTCATATATGATTTTTTGTAAAGGATTTCAGGAAAACTTATCAGCTTCCTTATATTAAACGTTACAGTTCACTCCCTGCCCTATGCGCGGCCCTGGCACCCCATCTGATTTTTTTGCAGCTTATTTGAATGGGGTTTTACTAAACAGAAGAGACAAGTTACTGGCAGAGTCCGGGTCGGCTGTGAAGGGCATCCATGCCCGACACAGCCTAAAATGGCCATCCATGGCCATTTTCCCCTGAGTTTGCGAATCTTCTGTTAAGTAAAACCGTCATTCAAAACGATGCAAAAAAATCAGATGGGGTGCCAGGGCCGCGCATAGGGCAGGGAATGAACCGTAACTATTAAACAGTGTCAATGAATAAACATCGCATCCCCAAAACTAAAGAACCGATACTTTTCCGCAACCGCCTCCCGATAAGCCGCCAGGACATTTTCCCTTCCCGCCAGGGCAGACACCAGCATTACCAGCGTAGACTCCGGCAGGTGGAAATTAGTAACCAGGGCGTCCAATACTTTAAATCGGTACCCCGGATAAATAAAAATCTCCGTATTCCCGCAGCCGGGCTGCACCCTGCCGCTTTCATCCGCCGCGCTTTCCACCGTCCGGCAGCTTGTCGTCCCCACACAGACCACACGCTTTCCTTCCTGCTTCGCCCTGTTGATTTTCCCTGCCGCCTCCCTGCCCACCTCATAATATTCAGAATGCATATGATGCTCCAGGATATTATCCGCTTTTACCGGACGGAAAGTCCCCAAACCTACATGCAGGGTAACATAAACAATCTCTACGCCTTTCGACTCTATCTGCCCTAAAAGCTCCTCCGTGAAATGAAGCCCAGCCGTAGGCGCCGCCGCAGAACCTTCCTGCTTCGCATAGACTGTCTGATAACGGTTCCTGTCCTCCAGTTTATGGGTAATATACGGAGGCAGCGGCATTTCCCCCAGCCTGTCCAAAACTTCCTCGAAAATACCTTCATAAGAAAACCGGATCTTCCGGTTCCCCTCTTCCAGCACATCCAGCACTTCCCCCTTCAGCATCCCGTCCCCGAACAAGACCGATGCACCGGGCCTGGCCTTTTTCCCCGGCTTAACCAACGTCTCCCATACATCCTTCTCCAGACGTTTCAAAAGCAGCACTTCAACAGCAGCCCCCGTATCCTCCTTCACGCCCATTAGCCGTGCCGGGATCACCTTCGTATCATTCAATACCAGACAATCCCCCGGCTCCAGATAATCAACAATCTCCCGGAAAACACGATGCCGCACCTCCCCGCTATCCTTATCCAACAGCAAAAGCCGTGAAGCCGCCCGATCCGCCAGCGGATCCTGCGCAATCAATTCCTGGGGAAGATCAAAATAGAAATCCGACCTTTTCCATTCTGTTTTTTCAAATCCCTGCCGCCCCTGCAATCCCTCCATATTCCACCTTCCATATACTGCCGACATTACAAACTCCCGGAAGCTCCCGGGCTGCTTCCTTCAGCGCCCAAGAGCTTCCTTTCACAGGTTCCTAAATGTTTTTCAGAAACGCCACATACCCCCGCTTCGCCTCATATACATCAGCTTTGCTCGTAGCCTCCCACGGCGCATGCATATTTAACACCGCCACACCGCTGTCAATCACATCCATCCCATACAGGGCGAGAATATAAGCAATGGTCCCGCCTCCGCCCAGATCCACCCGTCCTAGCTCTGCGGTCTGGAAATGTACTTTCTCCTTATCAAATATCGCCCTCAGACGCCCCAGATATTCCGCATTGGCATCATTGGAACCGCTCTTTCCCCTCGCGCCCGTAAACTTGTTAAACACCATACCGTTCCCAAGATATGCCACATTCTTCTTATCAAAGCTTGCCGCATAAGAAGGATCAAAAGCGCTGCTCACATCCGAAGAAAGCATACAGGAAGTCGCCAGACATCTCCGCACATTAAGCTCGGAATACTCCCCGGCCAGTTCCATCACCTCCGCCACCATATTTTCAAAGAAACGGGACTCCATCCCGGTAGCGCCCACGCTGCCTATCTCCTCCTTATCCACTAAAATACAGCAGGCTGTCCGTTCCGTACCCTTCACCTCCAGCATTGCTTTCAGGGAAGAAAAGGCACATACCCTGTCGTCCTGCCCGTAAGCCAGAATCATACTCCGGTCAAGGCCCGCCTCCCTTGCCCTGCCCGCAGGCACCACTTCCAGTTCTGCGGAAATAAAATCCTCTTCCTCAATATCGTAACCTTCTTTTAAGATAGCAAGCACACCTTTTTTCACTGCTTCCTTCGCGGCATCTTTCTTCTTTCCCTCTTTTTCCTTCTTCTCGCTCTTATCCTTATTGATGATAAGCGGCTTATTGCCGATAATAATATCCAGCGCCTCCCCTTCTATCACCTTCGATGCTTTCTTCTCCAACTGCTCCGCTGCCAGATGGACCAACAGATCCGACACAAAAAACACCGGATCATCCTCAGCTTCCCCGATATTCACTTCCACAGTCACTCCGTCCTTTTTCACGACTACACCATGAATAGCGAGCGGAATCGCCACCCACTGGTACTTCTTAATCCCTCCGTAATAATGGGTATCCAGATAAGCAAAACCGCCGTCCTCGTACAACGGATTCTGCTTAATATCCAGCCTGGGCGAATCAATATGCGCCCCCAGGATATTCATGCCCTCCGCCATAGGCTTCTTTCCGAGCTGGAACATCACAATAGACTTATTCATACATACCGCATAAACCCTGTCCCCTTCTTTCAGCGCCTTCTTCTCCCTGATACATGCCTGCAGCTCCTTATAGCCTTCCTTCTCGATCCGGTTCACAATCGCGTTGATGCACTCCCGCTCCGTCTTCCCCTCGTCCAGGAATTCCATATACTCCCGCGCATGATTTTCCAATTCCTTTAACTGCTTTTCATCATAAACTGCCCACACATTTTTACTTTCCATCTCTTAAATCCTTTCATTCCAGTTCCGCATCAGTCCCGAGAATGCCCCTTCCCCAGGAAGCATTTCCGGCCGTTGATACGTCCGTAAATCCTTCCGGACATTCTCAGGACTGATGCTGTTATTCCAGTTCCGCATCAATCCCGAGAATTCCCCTTCCCCGGGAAGCATTTCCGACCGTTCTCAGGACTGATGCTGTTTATTCCAGCTCCTGGCACTACCGGCTCCCCATCTTTGCGGCTGATTTTCCGCCAGAAGCGCCCAAATTAAATCTTCCTTTCATATTTTACAAACTGATAGGCCACGTCAAAATAGGTCTGTTCTTCACTGTATGCTGTCACCTTCCACTCCGGCATCCTATCCAAATCCGGGAAATAAGAATCCGCCTGGTAGCTGTGATCAATCTTTGTCACATGCGCCACATTGCAATAAGGCAGCATCTGCCTGTATACACTCTCGCCGCCTATTACATAAATATCCCCGTCTTTGTAACCCTTCAATTCCTCCAACAATTCCTCCAGGCTGTGCACCACCGCAGCATCCTTTACCTTAAAATCCCTGTTAGCGGACAAGATAATGTTTGCCCTCCCTTTCAATGGCAGGCCCTGCGGGAAAGTTTCCAGCGTCTTCCTCCCCAGCACCACCACCTTTCCCATTGTTTCCTGCCGGAAAAATTTATGATCATTGGGAATCCGGATCAACAAATCCCCCTGATTCCCAATCGCCCAGTTACGGTCCACCGCTACAATCAGATTCATTTTCACTGCCCCTCCTCTTTGCCCCTTCCCCTGCCACCATCTAAGGCTCTCAGGCTAAGGGACTATCCCAAAGCAACTAAATTGCGACCGGGATATCCCTTATCTGCTCTCCTGTCATATACCCATCCACTTTCACATCATCCCTTGTAAATTCATAAAAATCGCGGACTTCCGGGTTGAGCCAAAACTTTGGCGCCGCATAAGGCGCCCTTCCTATCAGTTCCTCCACAAGCGGCACATGCCGATCATAAATATGGGCATCCGCGATCACATGCACCAGTTCCCCCGCTTCCATACCGCACACCTGCGCCAGCATATGCACCAGCACCGCATACTGCACTACATTCCAGTTATTCGCCGTCAGCACATCCTGGGAACGCTGGTTGAGAACCGCATTCAATGTCAGCTTCTCACTGCCCTTTTTCTGCGTCACGTTAAAAGTCATGCTGTATGCGCATGGATACAGGTTCATTTCGCACAAATCCTGATGCACATACAAATTCGTCATAATACGCCGGCTGAACGGATTATTTTTCAAATCAAAAATTACCCGGTCTACCTGATCCATCATCCCTTCCTTGTACCGGTGCTTCACACCCATCTGATAACCGTATGCCTTACCAATACTCCCGTCCTCATCCGCCCATTCGTCCCATATATGGCTGTGCAAATCCCTTACATTGTTCGATTTTTTCTGCCAAATCCACAACATTTCATCCGTAGCGCTTTTTAATGCCGTCCGCCGCAGCGTCAGAATCGGGAATTCCTCAGACAAATCATAACGGTTCACCACTCCAAACTTCTTTATCGTATAAGCCGGCGTCCCGTCCGCCCAGCGGGGGCGCACCTTTTCCCCCTCCGTGCTTGTCCCGTTTTCCAATATATCCTTACACATCGCTATAAATATTTTATCCGCCTGCGACATATACTCTGCTGTCTCCTCTCCCCGGTTTCCCCGGAGTCTTTTCCAACACTTCATTTATGTCCATATTATTATATCGGAAGACAAATTGCAAGCTCTTTATTATGCCGATCCGTTTGAGGAACTGTAACTTGTAAATAAATAACTGCTGAATAGTGCGCTGGATTTTTCTCCAGCATCAAGTTACTACGTAACTGCTTAAAAATCAGGCGCATAGTGGGCTTTGCCCTAGAGCGTGTTTAAAATCTCATTTCCGCCATCTGTACACCTCATTTTGCGAGATCTTTGCCCCGAATGAAGGGGGCGATGCCCCACTACCCCTCCCTCATTCGGGACAAACCTCTCACAAACTGCGGGCACATCTGGCGAAAAGCAGATTTTAAAAAGGCTCTAAGCACAAATCACTCTCCAAAATGATGTAAGGAACCAGATGACTTTATCCCCTGCATATGTTATACTGTAGACATCTGATAAATCCAATTATCAAAAGGGTGGTGATTGTATGACAAATAATGAACTATTGCTCGCTATTTCAAATATGCTTGATCCCATCAGGGAAGAGATCCGGGAAATCAGAGAGGACATCCGGGAAATCAGGAGCGACATCCAGGAATTGAAAAACAGAGTAAAAAGGATTGAATTAATACAGGAAAACGAGATTATGCCGCGGCTGAATACTATAGAATCCTGCTACACTTCAACCTATGACAGGTACAAAGACAGCGTTAATACATACGAAACAATGAAGCAGGACATTTCTATTTTAAAAAATGTTGTAACGGAACACAGCGAAAAGCTTCAGAAATTAGCCTAACCATAACGATGCCTTTGCTTCCATGTCCGCCTGACAGCGGACTTTTTTATGCCCAGCCCCTGCAGTGGAAATAAGGAAAAAAGAGTTGTGGCAGTATCCACAACTCTTCTTTCTCTTTATGCACAGGGGTGCGTAAGGAAATTAGCAGCTTTGCTGCACGCACCCCGCGCGGCGAGTAGGGGGAAAAGCCTCCCCTACTCGATTCCATACACCGCTATTTATCCCATTTATCACAAAGCGAATTCACCTGATCCGCAAACTTCGCCAAATCCTTATTGGCTCCGCCTTCATTCTTCCTGATAACGGAAAAGAGCCTCTGCCCTGCCGCCAACAGGCGTGAGAATACATCGGCCGCCGCACGGCTCTTCTTCTTTCCTGCGGGCAGGCTTACATGCACAGGAGCCGCCACATATTCCGCTGCTCCGGTCCGCAGATCAAAACAAGTCCCGCTGTAAGGCGCAAAAGCGCTTATACCATGCTCATGCTCCAGGCACTCCGCAAAGGACTCGCACACCGTACTTTCCCCGTGCACTACAAATATCTTATCCGGTTTCTTCCGGAATCCTTCCACCCATGCCAGCAGGCCATCCTTATCCGCATGCCCGCTGATGCCCACTAACTGCCGGATATCCGCCCGCACATCGATCGTTTCACCGAACAGACGTACTTCATCCATACCCTCTATCAGCATCCTTCCGAGCGTCCCGTTAGCCTGATAACCGACAAACAGGACCGTACATTCCGGCCGCCACAGATTATGCTTCAAATGATGGCGGATACGCCCCGCTTCGCACATACCCGAAGCGGAAATAATCACTTTAGGCGTCATATCAAAGTTAATCGCCCGCGACTCATCACTGGTAATCGTCAGCTTTAAATCCGGGAAACGTATCGGATTGATCCCACGCCGGATCAATGCCATTGCATCCTCGTCAAAACATTCTTCCACATTCCTCTGGAAAATCTCCGTCGCCTCAACAGCCAGCGGACTGTCTACATATACGGGGAAACCCGGGTGTCCCTTCACTCGGTTCTCCGCTTTGATCTGCCGCAGGAAATAAAGCATCTCCTGCGTCCTTCCTACCGCAAAGGAAGGGATCACCACATTTCCCCCTGCATCAAAGGTTTCCTGCAGGATCCGGGTCAGTTCCCCAACATAATCCGGCCGCACACTGGAATGGATCCTGTCGCCATAGGTAGACTCCATTACGACATAATCCGCTTCCTCCGTCATCATCGGATCTTTAATCAACGGTTGGTCCACATTCCCCAGATCCCCGGAAAACACTATCTTTTTCTCATCCTCATCCTCCTTCATCCATACTTCAATACTGGCAGACCCCAACAAGTGCCCGACATCGGTAAAACGAATCCTTATCCCCTCGCACAACTCGATGACCTGGTTATAATGGCACGGCACCAGCCTTTTAATCACACCGTCCGCATCTTCCATGGTATACAATGGTTCATGCGGTTCAATCCCGGAAGTACGTTTCGCCTTACGGGCTTTCCACTCAGCCTCCTGCATCTGGATATGTGCACAGTCACGGAGCATAATGCTGCATAAATCCGCAGTAGCCACCGTCGTCAGCACCTGCCCCCGGAAACCGTCGGCATACAGCGCAGGCAGCATCCCGGAATGATCCACATGGGCATGAGTCAGCAGCACGTAGTCCACCTGGGCGCCTCCAATCGGCAGTTTCGCACTCTCATAACTGCGCATCCCCTGTTCCATGCCGCAGTCCACCAGAATACGCTTCCCGGCAGCCTCCAGATAATGGCAACTCCCGGTGACCTCATGGGCAGCCCCAATAAATGTCAGTTTCATACCACCACTCCTTTCCATTGTGAAAAAGCATCCCTGTTATCGAAAAATCCCGTTGCCCGGCAGGCAAACATTACATATAGTCCTTAACGATACTTCCCCTTTTCATATTTTCCTTCAGCAGCTCTTCAATTTCTCTTTCGTCTTCCTTTCTTTTGTCCTTTATGTCTGAACGGTAATACAGACAATCAATCTTCTTGTACTGTGCACTGACAGCCCCTGCAAACAGCTCCCGATCCTCTTCGCTGTTTACATTCCCGTGGAAGAAAAATACATTCCCTCCATACGTCTTTTCGACCTTTTCCTTGAGTGAGCAGCCGGATTCCTTATCAATATCCATAAAAGCAATACGGTATTTCTTCTCCGCGTATTTTTTCGCGATCCTCCGTCCTCTGCCTTTTGCGCCACCCACTATAACGCAAACTTTTCTCTGCAACATAATTTTGTCTCCTTGCTTTCTGGCTTAGTCTAAGCGCATCCTCCGTGCGCAGTACATACATACGCAATACATACATGCGCAGTGCGTTGCACACGCACTGAGAAAGACACTCTTATTATACAAAAATAAAATGATAATAGCAAGAATTAAGACGCATTGCGCGATAACTTACAAACATATACAAATTACAAATCCGCAGGTATGTCCTCTGTCAGCAGCTCCCCGGCAAACTCCCCACAAGGCTGGCCGAAGTGTACAACTGATAATAAACGCCCTTCTGCCCCATCAATGCCTCATGGTTCCCTTCCTCTACAATACGGTTGCCGGAAAGGACCAAAATCCTGTCAGCGCCATGGATCGTAGTCAGACGGTGTGCAATCGTGAGAGTCGTCCTTCCTTCCGCCAGCTTATCCAAAGATTCCGACACAAGATGCTCGCTTTCATTGTCAAGAGCCGCCGTCGCCTCATCCAGCAAAACCAGTTTAGGGGCCTTGAGCATCACACGGGCGATACTGATCCTCTGTTTCTGCCCTCCGGACAGTTTCACGCCCCTTTCCCCGACATAAGTGTCATAACCGTCCTTCAGCGCCATGATAAACTCATGGGCCCCGGCCATCTTTGCCGCACGGATCACTTCCTCCTGCGTTGCCCCCTGCTTTCCGTATGCAATATTCTCATACACGCTGCCGGAAAAAAGGTATACATCCTGCTGCACTACACCCACATTATCCCTCAGGCTCTTTAACGTCACATGTCTGATATCCTGGCCGTCCAGCAGGATTTCCCCTTCTGTCGTATCATAGAAACGCGGGATAAGGTTGCACAATGTCGTTTTCCCGCCGCCGGACGGCCCGACCAGGGCCACCTTCTCCCCCGGACGGATCGTCAGATTAATATCCGACAATACCGGCGTATGATCATCCGGATATTCAAAAGACACATGCCGGAACGTAATTTCCCCCTCCACATCCTTTAACGGCACTGCACCTTCCTCGTCAAAAATATCCACATCCGCGTCCATCAGCTCCGTAAAACGTTCAATCCCCGTCATACCCCGCTGGAACTGCTCCGCAAACTCAATAATACGCCGTATGGTTGCCAAAAGCGTCGTCACATACATAGTATACGCCACCAGATCCGCCGGGGAAATCAGTTTCCGTATCATGAAAATACCCCCTGCTATGATCACCACCACATACATGACACCGTCAAACATCCGAATCGTATTCTGGAAAGCCGCCATATACTTATATGTATGGCGCTTGATCTTTAAAAAATTCTTGTTGTCGCGGCTGAACTTTTCCATCTCTACATTTTCATTGGCAAAAGCCCGCACCACCTTGTTCCCGAGCAGGCTGTCTTCTATCCTTGCATTCAGCTCGCCGATCTGGTTCCTCTGGACCTTGAAAGCCTTACGCACTTCCAGGTTAAAATAGGTACAGGATAACGCCATGACCGGAATCAGCACAAAGATAATCACCGTCAGCAGCACATTAACCCTCGCCAATATCACAAAAGAAACCACAGTTTTCAAAGCCGCTATAAAAAATTCCTCCGGGCAATGATGTGCAAATTCTGTCACATCAAACAGATCGCTTGTAATACGCGACATAATCTGCCCGACTTTCGTATTATTGAAATAATTATCGGACAATTTCTGCAGATGCCCGAAAGCATCCTCCCTCATATCCGTTTCAATCGCCGCACCCATCACATGCCCATTATAAGCCATGTAAAAATTAGCCACGCCGTCGATAACCCTCAGCACAAAATAGACCGCCCCGATCGTCACCACCATCCGCACGGTAAGCGCAGACAGATCATTCATACCGATATTGGTAAGATAACGCAGGATCATCGGAAGCACCAGTTCACACACCGTAGTAAGCGCCGCACAGAACAGATCCAGCACCATAATCCACACATATTTCCTGTAATAGGGCAGAAACCTTTTTAACAGCCTGCCCGTTTTCATCGAATTTGCATCCATATCAACCTGCCTTATTCCTTGTAATTATAGTAATCGCCATAACAAATTTCTGCTTCCTGCTCCCGCCAAAACCATATGGGGAAGCTTTTGCAACCGAAAGCCCCTCAGAGCCTGTTTAAAATCTGCTTTTCGCCAGATGTGCACCGCAGTTTGTGAGAGGTTTAAACAGGCTCTTGACCAAAATCATCCCATACGCACCGTACAATGCCCGATCCTCGCCTTCTCCGCCGCAAAACACATAAGATGGCTCTGCAGGGACGCCCTCGCGGAAGTCAGATTGTCCCCTTCCCCATTGGCCAGCCGGATAAAATTCTGCACTACGCCGAAATCCCCTCCTCCATGTCCGAACCCGTCCTCTGCAGGCGGCACAGGTACAGCCCTTTCCCCGTCCTCCCCGAAACGGTGCAGGCTTATCACCGTTTTCTCCAAGTCAGCCATAATCTCCCCTTGCGTACCCATAATCTTCATCTTCCTTGTCATCTGGGCCGTAAACCCGCACATGGTAAAAGATGCGGTCACGCCGCCTGCAAACTCCATAGCCACAACCTGATGATCCACCACGTTATTATCACAGCCATAAACACATCTTCCGTAAGGCCCCTCCCGCAGTGCCTCTGCAATGCCCTCCGGTGTCAGATCACCCGTCACTACATCCACCGGCCAGCCTGTGTTCCCATTCAAGTAAATTTTCGGCGCATAATAAACGCACGTATCCTGGCAGGGGCACCCTTCCATACAATTGCCCGGCGCGCCTTCCGGTTTGTTCCTCTCTGTAAAATGCGTCAGGCTCCCAAAACTGGAAATCCATTCACACCGTTCCCCTGCCAGCCAGGAAATAATATCCAGATCATGGCAGCTCTTTGCCAGGATCATCGGGCTCGTTTCCTCCGCGTCACGCCAGTTCCCCCGCACAAAACTATGTGCATAATGCCAGTATCCCACATTCTCAATCAAGTCAATGGTCTGTATTTTACCTACAGCCCCCTCGTCAACCAATCCTTTAATTTTCCGGAAAAAGGGCGTATAGCGCAATACATGGCACACCGTAAGAATCCTGCCGGATTCACGCGCCGCCCGCTCAATGGCAATGCACTCCTCTTCCTTATTGCTCATAGGCTTTTCCAGCATCACATCATACCCCAGCTCCATCGCCTTCACTGCAGGCATTGTATGCATCCCGTCCAGGGTACATACGAAAACCGCATCCGCCAGTTTCGGGACGGCTAACGCCTCCTCCCATCCCGGAAAACAATTTTCCCCTTTAATCCCGTAACGCCCGGCAAACTTCTCCCGCCGCTCCCGCACCGGTTCCGCCACCGCTACAATATCCAGCTCTTCGGGAAACCTTTCACTATACGCCGCATATGCATTCCCCCTGGATCCCGCGCCTAACACAAGTACACTTACCTTTTTCATCATGCCACCTCATTTTTCTTACCCTGTTTCCTATACCTCTCCACGCCGGAGACGAAATTATATTAAATCAATTATAACATAACCACATAATATAAAGCAAACCCAAAAAAGCAGGTGAACAGATTTGTTTGGTTCCATATCCCAACTTATTCTGCTTATTATAGCACTTTCCGCGGACGCTTTCGCGGCCAGCTTCGCCTACGGCGCGGATAAAGTAAAAATACCTCCCTTATCCGCGATAATCGTAGCGCTGATTTCCGACATACTCCTAATGATCTCCCTCCTGATCGGTAACTTTCTGAAAGCTTACATCCCTCCGATGCTCACCACCTTCTTCTCCTTCACCATCCTGTTTGTACTCGGGGCAATAAAACTCTTTGACAGTTCTATCCGCAGGAAAATACGCGAAAACCGGTTCAACAGCAAAGAAGTGAAAGTACAGACCAAAAACCTCCGTTTCATCCTGACTGTCTACGCAGCCCCCGAAGCGGCAAATACAGAAGATGTAGAAACCCTCTCCCCGGCCGAAGCGCTCTCCCTGGGGCTTGCCCTGTCCTTAGACAGCGCCGCGGCAGGCTTCGGCGCGGCCTCCGGGGAATACTCCCTCCTCCTGGCCGCGCTTCTGGCCTTCCTTATCAGCCTGGGCGCCGTATCCCTTGGCTGCAAAACCGGACGGCTGCTGGCTGCAAAGTCCGACTTTAACTTTTCCATTATCGGGGGCATATTGCTGCTTTTGCTGGCATTCAGCAAATTATAAACAAGAGTGTTGCAGAGCTGCGCATAGGGCGGGAAGTGGACTGTAACTACAAGCCTGCGCCGCATGCCCCGCGGCACATTCCTATAGTTGTAAAAAGCGGGAAATCTGTTATAATATAAATATCAGAAGCAACTGCAAACCCGCCACGCAAAAGAAACAGGAGCGCCCATGAACACTTTTTTAATGAAGCCCAAAATTGATTTCGCCTTCAAGGAAATCATGAACGATGAAAAGGCCCGCACCGGGTTCCTGGCCGCCATGCTGCACTTAGAACCGGCGGACATCAAAGCAACCCGCATCTTGAACCCGTATCTGCGCAAAACACATAAAGACGACAAACTCGGCATCCTGGACGTACGCATACTCATGAATGACGACACCGAAATTGATACCGAGATCCAGCTTTCCGAAATGAAAGTATGGGCTGAACGTTCCCTGTTCTATGCCGCGAAAATGTATACCGGCCAGATTGAACCGGGACAGAAATACAGCGTATTCAAAAAATGCGTCAGTATCAGCATTCTCGATTTCGTGCTCTTTGAAGAAGAAGACGGTTTTTATTCCCGTTTCCACATCATGGAAGACACACGGCACTTTAAATATACGGACAAAATAGAGTTCCATGTCATTGAACTGCCAAAGCTTCCCGCAACACTGACAAAGGACAGCGGCAGCATTGAACTGTGGGCTAAATTTATCAACGCAGAAAAAACGGAGGAATTCGATATGATTGCCGAAAAAGACCCTTATATAAAAAGCGCCTATAACCAGTTACAGATCATCAGCCGGGACAAACAGAAACGGCTGGAATACGAAGCCCGCGAAAAAGCCATCCTGGATTATAACCAGTCCATATATGAGGCGGAACAGCGCGGAGAACAACGCGGGGAACAACGCGGGGAACAACACGGGATTGAAAAAACCGCAAAAAAACTCCTCTCTCTGGGTATTGCCATCGATATCATTTCCGAAGCGACAAAACTGTCCGCGGCAGAAATTGAATCCCTGAAAAACCCATGAAGCAGCCGCAAACCCGCCACGCAAAAGAAACAGGAGAGCCCATGAATACTTTTTTAATGAAGCCAAAAATTGATTTCGCCTTCAAGGAAATCATGAACGATGAAAAGGCCCGCACCGGGT
>CANDKY010000098.1 GCA_947385425.1 uncultured Lachnospiraceae bacterium
ACGGGCTGACATCCTCCCAGTTGTTCTCCCAATTGCTGACTGCATAGGGATATTTTTTTCCCCATTTCTCCCTGATATCTGCCAGTGCCTCCAGTCCGGCTTTCTCATTCGGTGCATTGTATACTGCCTTGAAATCGGAAGCAAATTTCTTCAGGTCTCTGTAATTGACGTATTGGAAAGAATTGCGCAGCATGTGGATGACACACCGCTGGATCCCGGACTGCGGAAATACGGCATTAATTGCCTCCTTGAATCCGGGGAGTCCGTCCACGCAGAAGAACAGCACATCCTGCACCCCGCGGTTCTTCAGGTCGTTCAGCATCCCCATCCAGAACCTGGAACTCTCGTTGGCCCCTACTGTGATGCTGAGTATCTCCTTATACCCTTGCGTCGTGACGCCCAGCACCACATAAGCCGCACGGCTGAGTATCCGTCCGTCTTCCCTCACCTTGTAGTGGATGCAGTCCATGAACACGAAAGGGTAGACAGGGTTCAGGGGCCTTGACTGCCATTCCCTGATCTCGGGGAGGATCTTGTCTGTGATCTTGCTGACCATTTCCGCTGACATCTCTATCCCGTAAAGATCCTGCAGCTGGTCATGGATGTCTCTGGTACTCATACCCCTGGCATAGAGCGAGATAACTTTCTGTTCAATCCCGGAGATATCCCTCTGGTATTTGGGGATGAGCTTCGGCTCGAATTCCCCGTTCCTGTCCCTGGGCACGTCAATCTGAAACTCGCCATACTGGCTCTTAAGTTTCTTAGGGGAATGGCCATTACGCTTATTTAAGGTTTCCACATTCCCTTTGTTGTTCTTTTCATAGCCCAGTGTTGCGTCAAGTTCCGCCTCCAAGAGTTCCTGGAGGATGTCCTTGAAACCGTCCCGTAGGAGGGTGTAGACATCGGCTACACTACTGATGTTGTTGTCTGCAATAATCTGTCGAATCTGTTCCTTTGCTACCGGCATAAAAATACTCCTTTTCGATAAGAATTCTCATATCTTGATTCTTACCAAAAAGGAGCTATTTTTTTCATAAGACACAAATTTTTTTACACTACCGGAAAATCATGCGTTTACCGTGAGTATAGGGGAAAGCCGGATTGTTTTATATATTTATATTTGATATAATTAAAAAAATATCCGAAGAGAGGTGCCCATATGGAACTACGGGTTTTGCAATATTTTCTTGCAGTGGCGAGGGAAGAAAATATTACGCGGGCGGCAGCGCTTTTACATATTACACAGCCGACCTTGTCCCGCCAGCTTATGCAGATGGAAGAAGAACTTGGCGTCAAATTGTTCCGCAGGGGAAGGCATAACATCCTGCTGACAGAAGAAGGTATGCTGCTTCGGCGGCGCGCGCAGGAGATCGTTGACCTGGCAGAAAAGGCAGCCAGGGAATTGAAGCATGAAGAGGAAACGGTTTCAGGGGAAATTTCCATCGGCTGTGGGGAGACCCGGAATATGAAGCCGCTCTCCGAAATGATCGCCGCTTTCCGGCAAGAATATCCGGATGTATGCTTTCATATTTATACGGCCATTGCGGATGACGTAAAAGAGCGGCTGGAAAATGGGCTTTTGGATATGGGGCTTTTGCTTGAGCCGGTAGAAGTCAGCAGATACCATTATGTGCGGATGCCGTTAAGGGAACAATGGCAGGTGCTCATGCGCAGGGACTGGCACCTGGCAAAAAAACAAAAGGTTACTCCGGAGGATCTGGCAGGTGTTCCGTTGATTATAGCAAAGCGCCAGTCTGTACGGAATGAATTTGAAAACTGGTTCGGCTATGGCAAAGAGGAACTCCATATCGTATCGACCTGCAATCTTTCCACCCATAACCTGTCTGTCATGGTGGAGAGCGGCATTGGTGCGGCGGTAGTGATAGAAGTCTTTGCCTGTAATCAGGATACTTTATGCCTGCGGCCGTTAGAACCGGTAATAGAGAGCGGCTGTCTCCTGGTATGGAAAAAGAACCTGACATTTCCACCGGTAATGCAGCGGTTTATAGGATATATACAAAAATATTTATCAGGGACGGAAAATTAGAAATATGTTCGGGCGCAGGCCGGAAGTTTTGGCAGTGTGGATGCCAAAGGCGTTTTCCATTTAGCGGGCCGCACAAAACGGTAAAAAGGCAAGGGGAGGCAGTGATAACGGAGGTGGAGGGATGCTTCGGATTGGGATATGTGATGATCAGGCAGAGGCGAGGGATGCTTTGCGTTTTCAGTTGGAGAAGGTGATCCGGGAGGGTGCGGAGCAGATTGTTTATGAGTTTTCGGCAGGGGAGGGCGCGGTGCGCTGGCTGAAAAAACATCCCGGGGAAATTGATCTGTTGTTCCTGGATGTAGAGATGAAGGGTGTAAGCGGGATGGAGGCGGCAAGGCAAATCCGGGAATTTGACAGGGAAATATGTATTGTTTTCGTGACGGGTTATACCGATTATGTGTTTGAGGGATATAAGGTAAATGCCCTTGATTATTTGGTAAAACCGGCAGGTACGGAGAGGCTGCGGGAAGTGCTTGGACGGGTCAGGGGACATATTGCAGACAGCGGCGGCAGGATGTTTTCCTTTAAAAATGCGGAGGGGACATACCGCCTGCCCCTTTCCGGGATTTCTTATTTTTACAGTGACAGGAGGAAGGTGAATGTGGCTTTTACCGGGAAGGAAGGGGCTGTCTCACATTCTTTTTATGGGAAGCTGGATGAGGTGGAAGCGCAGCTTGACGGCGGATTTGTACGGGTGCACCAGAGGTATCTGGTAAATCCCGTGCGTGTGACTCATATCGGAGGGGAAAGCGTTACTGTGGACGGCCAGGACATCCCGATGAGCAGGGCAATGAAGGAGGAGGCCAGGGTGAAACTGGCGAAAGCGCTGCTGGAAGGGGATATGTTATGAATATCCCGGAATACATAAAAGAATATATAAAAATGCTGCCGTCCGGCGTATTGGGTATAGCGGCGGCCGTTTTCCTGTACCTGGCTTTATCCTGCATGCTTCGTGTGAAAGGGAAGTGGTGGCAAAGGGGTCTTTTATTGCTAGGATGCTGGGTGACCAGTTTTATGATTATTTATATCGGCGATATTGTGAACCTTTCATGTAATATGGTCTTATTCCTCGCTGTTTTGTGGATAACCTGTGAGGGCAGCGGGTTAAAGAAGCTGACGCTGGGGCTGATGTTTGCCAGCGCGGTCTTCGCGTTCAATGCTTTTTATGATAATTGCGTCGGGCTTGCCGCCCACTTTTACGGGAAGGATGTACTGTATGCGGATATGTACCTGGTTGGGAGGCTTTGGTTTGCGGTGTTCCTGTATCTGGCTATCCGGCGCCGGAAGCCGGAACCGGAATTTGAACTTTCGCGCCCTCTCTGGCGGCTGATGCTGCTGCTGGCATTTCCGCCTATGGGGATTATGCTTTCCACTATTTTACTGCGAAGCCCGTTTTATGCCATAAAGGGAACCGTACTGTCGGATGCGTTTTTGTTTTTGATGGTTATGCTGTCCTTTATCGGGCTTCTGCGGGCCTTTGCGGTTTTGGAGAGGCAGCAGAGGATGGAGAGGGAAAATATGCTGGTGCATCAGAATAAGAGGTATTATGAGGCGATGGAACAGCAGCAGTTTGAAATCCGGAGAATCAGGCACGATTTGTCCAACCATCTGCAAACGATCCTGTCTCTGCCGGGGCAGCAGAGGGAGGATTATGTCCAGGAGCTGCTGGATGGCCCTGCTTTTGGCAGGGTATTGTCCTGGTGCGGGGATCCTACGGTGAATGCTGTGCTGACGGCAAAAGAAACCCTCGCCAGGCAGAAGGGGATACGGTTTCTGGCCAGGGTGGATATCCGGGAGGGGCTTCCTTTTGACAAGGCGGATGTCTGCGCGGTTTTTGCCAATGCATTGGACAATGCGGTGGAGGGCTGTATGGGGGTTGGAAAGCAGCAGCGGGAAATCCGTCTGGAGGCAAGGGCGGGAAAAGGCGTGCTGGCAGTCAAGATCAGGAATACTTGCCCGGATATGGAAGCAGGAGAGGCAAAAGGGAGGGCGGCGGATACCTCCGGCAGGAAGAAGGCCGGTATGGAAAAGGCGCCGGGTAAGGGGCATTTCCCCAAAACAACGAAAAAGGATGTGAAAAACCATGGTTTTGGGCTGAGGAGCATCCAGGAAACGGTTAAGAAATACGGGGGAAGTATGGAAATAGACAGGGAAGGGCAGTTTTTCCGGTTATTTTTGTACCTTCCGTTTGAGCAGGATATGGATTAGAGGCCGCCCCGCGCGGCGGGCAGGGGGGGAAAGCCACCCCTGCTTGATTGCACAGCCCCACGGGAAGCTTAGGAACTGTATGTAAAAAACCTATGCCATTTGCTGGTCTTTTTCTCCGATAGCAAGTTACTACGTAACTGCCCAAAATCAGTTACATAGCCCTAAGGAATCCACCATTCTGATACCCCCTTAGGGCAAAGCCCGCTTTGCGCCCGATTTTGGGTAATTACGTAGTAATTTTGCATTCTCAAAGAAAAATCCGGCGCAACTGTCACAGGTTATTTTACGGTTCCTTAATTGCCTAA
Organism: uncultured Lachnospiraceae bacterium; assembly: GCA_947385425.1. GTDB lineage: Bacteria > Bacillota > Clostridia > Lachnospirales > Lachnospiraceae > Kineothrix. The sequence continues at coordinate 4,561 of CANDKY010000098.1, forward strand.
AGCGACATGGAAATTCTGCAGGAATGCCAGGCTTTCTTCAGTAGGCGGGTTAAAGGCGGCAGCAACGGCATTGCCTTTGGTATCAGCCTGGGCAGCCTGCGTGCTGTCCTGTGTTCCGGGCACCAAAGCTTTTCCGGCTGAATCCGCCGTATTAGTTGCTTTGCCCAAAATGGAAAATTGCATTGTCATTGCCCTTTGTTCTTTTCGCTGCATTTCTTCAAGCTCTTCCCGTTTTTTCCCGGTATCTATGCCGTTGCTCTCATCCTGGCTGATTTCGTTCTTTAAAATGGCGATGCCGTTCCGGATTCTGGTTATGACCGTTCCCTGGCGTTCTGCCTGCTGTGAGGAAATGTCCGCGGATATCATGGACTGCGTCTCTTTGGCGGACATTCCTGTGTCCATATCGGTATTGATGTTGTTTCGCTTTTTTTCGGAAAGTTCTTCCCTTTTGCTTTCTTCCCTGTCATCCTCTGCCTGTTTATTTACGGCAGCGGCACTGGATTTTCCATCCGGATTGGTTTCATCCTTTAAAATCACAATGCCGTCGCTGCCCTGTGTTATAACGTTTCCCTGCGGGCTTGCTTTCAGGCCGGCGGTTGGGGGATTTTTCTTATTTGCTTTGTCCGCCGCGCCGGGGGAAGCTTTCTCTTCCTGTATACTGCTTTCTGTTTTTTCCGTTTTCCCTTTTATGGCCTGTATATTGCCTTCCGCTTTGCTCTCTTCTGACGGTTCGTAGCTTTCCTGAAGCTTTGCCATTGTGGTTTCCTGCTTCTGTGATTTGCGGTACTCTTCCTGATGCTGCCTCAGTTCCGTATTGAGGCCGGACAGTTCCTTCTGCAGTTTCTTGCGTTCTATCATCTTTTCATTGGAAGAAAGCTCTTCCTTTGAGGATAATACCTGCATCTGCTGCTGTACGTCTGTAATTTCGTTTTTAATGTTTTTGGCTTTTGAATCGGTTGGGTTTGCCATGGCTGTCTGCATGCCCGCCCTGCTGTCTGTCGATGTTATACTGCCAATTCCCATAATATGCTCCTTTCCTGCCATGGGATATCCCGTAAGGATGTATCCCTTAACATGAATTTTCACGGTGTTATTATATTTACCTATATTTTACTATTTTTTACTGGTAAAATGCAAGTATAATTTCCGGTTTGGGTTAGCCTGATAACATGTTTTCGGCCTGGAGTATGTTCCCTTTTGTTAAACCGATATTCGGATCTGTTCTTATCTGATGTTTTTCTATTTCCTGGTGATGTAAATCAAGGTCGTCGATGACAATCCATTGCCCGGCTTCCTCGTGCGCAGCCAGCCATGCGAGGATTTCGGAGGCTTTGACAAGGCTGAATTTCCGGCTTGTTCTTATTTCCTCTGTGGAATGGTCGGGAGTCATCCCATCAATTGCCAAACCATTCTGCCGGAGCAGTTTTACCAGGTTTTCCGATTCCCTGCGCAGGGGGTGTAAATCAGGGCTGAACCAGAATTTCCATCCGGAATGTAAGATGATTTTTGCTTTTGTCTTTTTTGCAAGTTGTGTCAGCAGGCGGACTTTTTCGTTGTCGATTAATGTTCCGCCGCTGATTTCTGTCTGGTGGGCGTTATTCCAGAAAGTGGAGTTGAGTACGCCGTCGATATCTAAGAAAATGACCGGGTTCATTTGCTGTTCCTTTCTGCCAATGCAACTGCGCAGTAATCAAACTTGCGATATTTCTTGCCAAATCCGATTATATCATTATAATAAAAGGTAATCAAGCAAGACACAGCAGAAGAAAGGAGACAGTATGAAAATAGCAGTAATAGGAGGAGGCGGTGTGCGCTCCATGTTTTTGGCGAAGAGCCTGGCACAGAACAGTGGGGAATTAGGTTTTGACGAGATTGTATTTATGGACAATGATCCCGGCAAATTAAATATTTACGGGAAAATGGCACAGCGGTTGGTTAAGGAACTGAAACCGGAACTGGATTTTTGCCTGACGTCCGATCCGGTGGAAGCGGTGAAGGATGCGGATTATATCATTACAACAATACGCGTGGGAGGAGATGACATGCGTATAAGGGATGAAAGGATTGCCCTTGCCAGAGGGGTATTGGGGCAGGAAACTACCGGGGCGGCAGGTTTTTCCTTTGCCATGAGATCCGTTCCGGCACTGGAGGGATATTGTGAGCTGGCAAAAAAGTATGCGTCCAAAGAAGTAAAAATTTTCAACTTTACGAATCCGGCAGGCGTTGTATCCCAGACGCTGCGCGATATGGGATATGATTTTACTTTCGGCATCTGCGATGCGCCAAGCAGCCTGCTCCATTCCTTTGCAAAGCTTTACGGTGTGCCTCAGGATGCAGTTACCGGGAATTGTTACGGGCTGAACCATCTTTCCTTTTTCGAGAGCATAAAGCTGGACGGACGGGAAATTATGCCGGAACTTTTGAAGGATGAAAGGATTTATACGGATACGGATATGCGTTTCTTCCGGAAAGACCTGGTAGACCATATGGGGTGCATTTTGAATGAATATCTGTATTATTTTTATTACAGGGAGCAGGCGGTGGAAAATATCCGGAATGCCCGTGTGACCCGCGGGGAAGTGATCCGGGAGGTGAATAAAAATATGATGGACGAGCTGTCACATATGGATATTGAAAATGATTTTGAAAGCTGCCTGAAAATATTTGACAAATGGTATGGCAGGCGTGAGGATGCGTATATGTCCAATGAGACAGGCATAAAAAGGGTGAAGGACGGTGCAGGAAGCCACTACCATTTTGACATTTACGAAAAAGATGCGGGCGGTTATGCGGGCGTGGCATTGCAGTATATCCGCGCGGAAAACACGGGGAAAGAGGGGCAGATGATTCTTTGTGTGCCGAATAAGGGGGCGATCCCGGGGCTTTCCGATACGGATGTGGTAGAGATTACCTGTACCCTGAAAAACGGTAATTGCATCCCTCATAAGATTGGGAATCCGGGAGAACTGCAGATGGAACTGATCCGCCGGGTGAAAATCTATGAAAGGCTGGCTTCCGAGGCGCTGCGGACAAAGAGCATATCACGGGCAGTGGACTGCCTGATGGTCCATCCCCTTGTAAATTCCTATTCCCTTGCCGTCCGGCTTGTGGAGGAATATTTGGAGTCCAACAAAAATTATACGGAAGGGTGGGGTTAAATGGGATTTGCAGGAGGTGTGGGTTATACAAATATTGATCTGATTTACTCCGGCATTGACAGGCTGCCGGAAGCGGGGGAGGAGATTTACGCGGAAAAATTCGGGATATATCTTGGCGGGGGCATCCCGGCGACCCTGATCAACACTGCCAGGCTGGGAGTCCCCTCCAGGGCGGTTACGTTTGTCGGAAAAGATTATTTCTCGGAATTTGTCTATCAATCCTTTGAAAAATGCGGGGCGCAGATTGTCAATCTCTATGAAGGGGACGGGATGCCGGTGACAGTTTCCGCGACGATGGTCTGCAAGGGCGACAGGAGTTTCCTGTCGTATGTGGATAAAGTGGAAGTAACCGGGGAGCTGGAAGAGAAAATATACCGCCAGCTTACCGGGGCGAAAGTGGTGGATATGGGGGTTGGCTTTCCCGGAGTAAACAAAAGGCTGAAAAAGGAAGGGACAATCCAGGTTTTCGATACCGGGTGGGAAGATGATCTTTCCCTGGACAAGTACAGGGAATATCTGGAGATTGCGGATTATTACCTGCCGAACCAGAAAGAAGCCATGAAAATTACAGGGGAAGATACGGTAGAAGGCGCGGCGGAGAAATTATCCCGGTATTTTCATGATGTAATTATCAAACTGGACAGGGATGGCTGTATGCTCAGGAATGAAAAAGGGACCCGGATTATCCCTCCGCTGGAAGGTGTGGAGGCCGTGGATTCCACCGGGGCAGGGGATGCGTTTATGAGCGGCTTCCTATACGGGATTTATCATGACTGTCCGGTGGAGCAATGCATCCGCTTCGGCAATATAACAGGAGGAACCTGCGTCCAGGGGATTGGGTGCCTGACCAGGTACGTGGAAGAAGCGGAACTGCTCCGGCTGGCAGGTATGGCAGCTTTGCCCTAAGGGGGTATCAGGATGGTGGATTCCTTAGGGCATTGCCCTAAGGGGGTATCAGAATACAACTCAGAATACAACTGCCGCGGAGGATTGGCGGATCTCAAGCGAAGGTGTAATGACTTTGCGGTAAATATCAATATCATTCTGTTCTATACGCCGGCGCAGGATAGCGCCGGCTTCTCTTCCCATAAGGAACTCGGACTGGTCAATGTGGGTGAAAAAGTCCGGGTTACGGTTTCCGGCCATGGGTTTGTCAAAAGACAGCAGGGAAATATCTTCCGGTATGCCGATTTTCAGGGAAGCGCACAGGTTGTACAGATAGATACAGGTGTGGCATTCGGAGGCTATGAGAGCGGTTACTTTTTCCTCATGGATTAATTTTATCATCATTTCCTCATAATAACCAAATGCTTTCCCGGTATCCATATGTTCCACTAAATGTATGGCATTTTCCGGCAGGTTACACTTCACGGCGGCAGCGCGGGTCCCTTCCAGCCTGTATTTGACGGAAAAGGTGTTCCGGTCGGAGGAAGTGATAAATGCGATACACTGGTGCCCGAGTCCATGCAAATGCCGGACACACAATTCACCGGCCATTTTGTTGTCGGCAATTACATAACTGGTGTTAAGGTGCGGCAGGTAACGGTCAAGGAGTACCAGCGGATAATTCTGCAGGTTCATCCATAACAGCTCATTGCTGAAAAAAGGCTGATCCTGGGGGAACAGAACGATGCCGGAGATATTTGTTTCCAGGCAAAGCTTCAGCAGATAATTTTCCATCTGCGGATTCCTGCTCTGGAAACAATGGCAGACATATTCATTTTCGGGGAAAACAGACAGGATGCCGTTCATCATGGAAAGGGAAAACATATCGGCGACAGTAGGGATGATACAGGCAATTTCAGCCGGACGGCAGGCATCCCGGACATCTTCTCCAAGCCAGTTCCTGCCGCTGGCAGAAGAAGGGGAAAGCTGCATCCGGGAGACAAAGGTTCCCTTGTTGGGGAAACGCTCGATCCTTCCTTCCTTTTTCAATTCACCGAGAGCCTTGGAGACAGTAATGCGGCTTACCTTATATTGCTGCATAAGTTCACGCTCCGTCGGGAGCCTGTCTCCCGGCAGCAGGAGATTCGAATTAATCTGATGCAGGATATCTTCTTTTATTTTCCGATACATAGGTTGGTTTGTGGGATTTGCCATAACACACTCTTTTCGTTTTTTATAGTTAGCGACATTAAAAATTTCGCTTTCGGACCTGCAAAAGCTTTCGTATATGGCTTTAGCAGGAGCCGGAAGCAGAAACTTGTTATGTCATTTCCGTTTACTATAACTATAACTTGTCAGGGATATCCATGTCAAGACAAAATATGACCATATTTGCTATGTTTGCTATGTTAATAATGTTACAGAGAAGATGGGGAAATATGTGGATTATTACTAAATATAAATTTATTCAGAGAAACATATTGCACTATAAAGGAATTGTGCTAAAATACAAGCAGTTATAAAAGATATATATTATAACAAAACAATCCATATATGACATAGCAAATAATGCATTGTGATTTCGCGTATGGATAACTGGGAACTGGAAACAGCAGCAATAGCAGGAATGCCCGGAAGAATTTCAGGACGCAGGTGCGGCCGGAAATTCTTCCATAGAGGGGGCATACCTGGTATTGTTGCGGAACTGGAAACAGCAGCAATAGCAGGAATGCCCGGAAGGATTTCGGGACGCAGGTGCGGCCGGAAATTCTTCCATAGAGGGGGCATACTTGGTATTGCTGCGGAACTGGAATAAAAATAAGAGGAAACGGAAATGAAATTGATGCATTCGGAATGGAAGGACAGGGTAAAGCATTGGATGCGCACCCTGAAAGACGATCTGTACGAGCCGCTGGGGGAGATTTCCTGGGAAGCTTTTACGACCATGGACTATTTAACCCCGCAGGAGGCGCAGGAAGGAAAATTTGAACCGGTAAGCCCGGGTTATACCTGGGGGCAGATATGGGAATACTGCTGGTTTAAAGGCAGCATCACCCTGCCTGAACAGGCAAAGGGGCAGAGGATCGTGATGGATTTAAAGCCCGACGGCGAGTCAACCTTGTTTGTGAACGGGAAGGCGTTCGGTACTTACCGTGCTTCCTGGGTATATGAACCCCACCATTTTATGGAGGATAATGTACTCAGCTTCTGTGCGGAAGGAGGGGAACATTTTGACCTGCTGATGGAGACTTATGCAGGGCACTATTTCCCCGATGCGGCAGGGGGCGGCTGTGCTACCGGCCCGGTGCTGCCCGGCGCTTACGAAGATCCGGCGGTGGAAGGGAAAAGAAGGGTTTTGGGGAAATGTACCTATGGAATCTGGAACGAGGACGCTTACCAGCTTTATATGGATGTGGACACGTTACACAGGCTGCTGGAAACTCTGGAAGAAACTTCCCTCCGGGCGGCCAAAATCGCAAAGGCATTGGAACAGTTTACGCTGATAGTGGATTTTGAGCAGGACAGGGAAGCGAGGATCGCTTCCTATAAGGAAGCAAGAGAAGCGCTTCGCCCGGTGATGGAAGCGAAGAACGGCTCCAGCGCCCCGGTATTTTACGCGATAGGAAATGCACACCTGGATTTGGCATGGCTGTGGCCCATGGCGGAAACATACCGCAAGACGGAAAGGACTTTTGCCGCACAGCTCCGTCTGATCGAGGAATATCCGGAATACAAGTTTATCCAAAGCCAGCCTGCGTCCTATGAAATGTGCAAAAAGTATTATCCCGAGTTGTTTGCAAGGATTAAAGAGGCGATAAAGGGAGGACAGTGGATTGCGGACGGCGCTATGTGGGTGGAGCCGGATACAAACATGGCAGGCGGGGAAGCGCTGATCCGCCAGCTTGTACACGGGAAACGCTACTATAAAGAAGAATTTGGCGTGGACAGCAAGGTGCTCTGGCTGCCCGATACCTTTGGATACAGCGCATGCCTGCCGCAGATTTTGAAAGGCTGCGGGGTAGACTATCTTGTTACGCAGAAGATTTTCTGGTCTTACAATGAAGGAGATCAGTTCCCGTACCACTATTTTACATGGGAAGGCATGGACGGTTCGCAGGTAGTTTCCTTCCTGCCTACCAGCTACACATACCGTACGGATCCCACGGAAGCAAACCGTGTCTGGAAGGAAAGGACGCAGCTCCAGGATCTGGATGCTTTCCTGATGCCTTACGGATATGGCGATGGCGGCGGCGGCCCCGCAAGGGATTATGTGGAATACGCAAAACGCCAGGAAGACCTGGAAGGCAGCGTGAAAGTTAAGATGGCAGGGCCTATGGAGTTTTTCGAGGATATGGAAGAAAAAGGCGGCCCGGTCAATACCTATGTAGGGGAGCTGTATTTCAGTGCCCACCGGGGGACTTATACCTCTCAGGCGGCAGTGAAGAAAAATAACCGCCGCAGCGAGCTTGCCATGCGGGAAATGGAAGTCTGGAGTTCCCTGGCGATGGGGAAGGGGCTTTCCTATGAACTGGATAAGGCGGATGCGCTTTGGAAACAGGTTTTGCTGCACCAGTTCCATGATATCCTCCCGGGTTCCTGTATCGGGCGCGTGTATGAGGAAGCAAGGAAAGCTTTCGAAGAGATTTTGGACGGGGCGGGAAAGCTGCAGGCAAAGGCCCTGGCAGTACTGGGCGGCCCGGAGAAGGAAGACGCTGTGACCGTATGGAATTCACTCAGCTTTGACCGTGCGGCACTGGTGGATTTGCCCGAAGCGTTTGCCCGGGGTGCGCAGACACTGGACGGGGAAGAAGTAGCCGTGCAGCAGGCGGAAGGAAGGGTGAAGGCTCTGGTTACGGTTCCGTCCTGCGGCGCCGTTTCGATTGTCCCTGTACAGGATAAAGCAGACAGCCGGGAACCGCAGTTGCCTGCGGGAAAAATTGCCGCCGTTTCGGTGGAAGCCTGCGGCGACGGATATGTGCTGGAAAACAGTAAAGTCAGGGCGGAAATTAACGGCAAGGGTGAGGTAAGCTCGTTTGTGCTGAAGGAATCCGGAAGGGAATTTGCGGCGGAAAATATGAACCGGTTCCATATGTACAAAGATGTCCCGCGTCTGTTTGATGCATGGGATATTGATTCCAATTATATAGACCAGGAAGTAGAGGCGCTGACAGAGGTTCGTGTGGAAAAGGTTGCGGACGGCCTGGAGGGCGTGCTGAAAGTCAGCGGCAGGATAGGCGGTTCCGGTTTTGCGCAGTATATCCGTCTGGCTGCGGACAGCAGAAGAATGGAGTTTGAGACAGAAGTGGACTGGAAAGAACTGCACCGTCTGTTAAAAGTGGCATTCCCTGTGGATGTATATGCGGAGAATGGCATCAATGAGATACAGTTCGGTTATGTAGAGCGCCCGGCGCACCGCTCAAAGCTGTATGACAAAGACCGGTTCGAGGTTTGCAACCACCGTTACAGTGCGCTTTGCGACGGAGCCCATGGGGCGGCAGTGCTCAATGACTGCAAATATGGTATCAGTATGAACGGGAACGCATTGGAACTGACACTTCTGCGTGCGGCTGCCACACCTGAAATGCGTGCGGACAATGAACGGCATTCCTTCACCTATGCATTTACCGCGTGGGAAGGAAGCTTTGCGGGCTGCGATGTAGTGCGGCAGGGTTATGAGCTGAATGTGAAGCCGGTGGTTACTGCAGGAAGCAGGGAGAGTTTCCGTGCGGTGGCAATAGATAAGGAAAATGTGATATTAGAGGCTATGAAGCCGGCGGAGGACGGAAGCGGCGATATCATCCTGCGGCTGTATGAGTCCAAAAAGGCAGCGGTGGAAGCGGAAATAAGCCTGGATTTCGGTGCACGGAAAGCTTATCTGTGCGATATGCTGGAGAATATTACCGAGGAACTGGATGTGGCAGGCCAAAAAGTAACATTGCCTTTTAAAGCATTTGAAATTAAGACAGTCAGGGTAAAACGATAAACGGCAGGTAGCGGACAGCCGCCCCATTGCAAAGCGATGAGGCGGCTGCCGTATTTTGCGGCATGGAAAAATTCTCACCTGTACCCTCCCGGCGGCCCCTGGCTGCGCAGGAGAAGAAAATCCAACTGCAAAAATGAGATATTTCTAACGGTTTTTCCGGACAGATTTGCTGCCAGGCGGTGACTCCGCCAAAAACAGCAGCAAATCTGTAAGACAACACCGTTGTCTGGAAAAGCCGTAAGAAATCTCATCATTTTTTTGAATGGATTTTCTTCTCCTGCGCAGCCAGGGGCCGCCGGGAGGGTACAGGACTCCAAACGCACAGGCGGAAAAAAATTTAAGCGGAAGAAATCATTCCGGGTAAGGAGGCAGGTTTGAAAATAGTAACTTTTAACATTCGATGTGATTGCGGCCAGGATGGAGACAACAATTTTTGCTTCCGGAAACCCTTAATTCAGGAGAAGCTTCTCCGGGAGAGGGCGGATATTATTTGTTTCCAGGAAGTGCTTCCCCATGTGGCGGCCTGGCTGAAAGAGGCGCTTTCGGGATATTATGTGATTGGCTGCGGGCGCAGTAAAACTCTGGAGGATGAACAGATGGCGATTGCATACCGCAGGGAAAGCATGAACCTGATACAGATGGAAACTTACTGGCTGTCGGATATGCCTTACATTCCGGCTTCCCGGTATCCGGAGCAAAGTACATGCCCCAGGGTAAGCACGGAGGCGGTTTTTGAAGAACTGGCCACGAAACGTGTTTTCAGGGTGGTAAACACACATTTGGATCATGAAAGCGCTCTGGCAAGGGAACTGGGCCTGCGGCAGATCATGGAGAAAATGAACCGGGCCGTGCTTTTCCCGGACGCGCCCGTAATTATAGCAGGCGATATGAACGCGGAGCCGGACAGCCGGGAAATGGCAGTGATGAAGGAGTACCCGCTTTTTAAAAATGTGACGGAGGGGATAGGCGTTACCTATCACGGATATTGGCGGACGGAGCCGCCTTGCTGTATCGACTATATTTTTGCAAAGGGGTTTGCATACATAAATGCCGAAAAATGGGAGGATGTAAAAGATGGGGTCTTCCTCTCCGATCATTATCCGGTGTGTGCGCAATTTTAAAGGGAGAAGTACAATTAAAATCATAGGAGCACTGGAGCGTGTTTGAAAAATTCCATAGTAATAGGCGGCAGTTCATGATATAATAACGAAATATAAAGCGTTGTTGGTTTAGTCTTATTTGGATAAACAGGATAGGTAAATGAAATATTCAATTAAAAAGCAGTTCGCGATGATTTTCATAGGATTGCTGTCGGTGACAATCCTTCTGTGCTGGTTTATCAACAGCACCCTGCTGGGAAAATATTATATCGGGAATAAGGAAAAGGTTTTGAAGAACGCATATGTGACGGTGAATCGGGCCTTCGGTGCAGGGGAGATACTGACGGAAGAATTTGATATAAAGATGCAGAAAATCATTGAAAAATATAACATCAGCCTGATTGTATTGGATACGGATTCCCGGATGCTGATTACGTCCCGCAATGACCAGGAAACCATGAGCAAGAGGTTATGGGATAATTTTTTTAATGATTTTGAAAGCGATGATGACAGAGTCATTTTGGAAAAGGAAGGCAGTTATACGATCCAGAGGATTATGGATCCGCGTACTAAGACGGAATATATCGAAATGTGGGGCGTGTTTGACAACGGCAACATATTCCTGTTCAGGACAGCTCTGGAAGGGATACGGGACAGCGTGGCGATTGCCAACCGTTTCCTTGCATATATAGGGATAGCGGCGGTGATAGTGAGCGGCGGCATTATACTGATGGTGTCAAGGAAAGTAACGGAACCGATTCTGGAGCTGGCCGAAATCTCCGAGAGGATGGCCAGGCTTGATTTTGATGCAAAATACTGCGGAAACAGCCGCACGGAGATAGCCTTGCTCGGCCATAACATCAATGAGCTTTCCAATACGCTGGAAAAGACGATTTCCGAACTGAAGACAGCGAACAATGAATTGCAGAAGGATATTGAGCGTAAGAATGAAATTGATGAAATGAGAAAGGAGTTTCTGTCCAATGTTTCCCATGAGCTGAAAACCCCTATTGCGCTGATCCAGGGATATGCGGAGGGTTTGAAAGAGGAAATCAATGAGGATGCGGAAAGCCGGGAATTTTACTGTGATGTAATCATTGACGAAGCGGCAAAGATGAATAATATGGTAAAAAAGCTCCTTACGCTGAATCAATTGGAATTTGGGAGTGATGTAGTAACTATGGAGCGGTTTGATATAGTGTCGCTGATCCGCAATTACCTGCAGTCGGCGGAAATTCTGGCGAAGCAGGAAGGGATACATGTCCATTTTGAAGAAAAGACTGCGGTCTGCGTATGGGCGGACGAATTTAAAACAGAGGAGGTATTCGCCAATTATTTCAGCAACGCGATCCATCACGCGGCCGGGCAGAAAATGATAGATGTGAAACTGGAAAGGCGGGGGAAAAAAGTAAGGGTTTCCGTTTTTAATACAGGGGAACCGATTCCGCAAGAAAGCCTGGGGCATTTATGGGAGAAATTTTATAAAGTAGATAAAGCAAGAACGAGAGAATACGGAGGGAGCGGCGTAGGGCTTTCTATTGTAAAAGCGATTATGGAGTCTATGAATCAGGAGTACGGTGTTATAAATTATGATAACGGAGTGGAATTTTGGTTTGAACTTGAGACAAATTAGTGATATAATGCCTGTGTAACGGGAAAACAGAATTGAAAGCTGAATAAAAATGCGTGTTCAACGATTGGTTCAGATGCGTATCGCAGGCAGGGTGTGCGATATGCGGGGGTAAAAAGATGAAAAAAAGAGGATTGATACTGATAACGACAGCAGCTTTGAGTATGACGGCATGTGGTTCGGCGATACCGGATATGACAGAGGAACAAAATGCCATGGTGGTGGAATATGCGGCCGGATTGCTGCTGAAGTATGATAAGAATCATCATAGCAGGCTGGTGGATGAGCCGGAACCGGAAGAAGAGGAAGTGCGCAGCCAGGAGGAGGAAGTGCCGGTGCAGGAACCGCAGCCGGAAGAAGAACAGACGCAGGAAACTGCCGTGGTGGATGTCAGTGAAGAGCCGGAAGCTGTCGTTTACCAGAGCATTGAAGAGTTTTATGGCATTGAAGGCCTGGCTTTCCGGTTTATGGGATATGAACTCAAGGATATGTATCCGGACAACAATTCGGACGAAATGTTTTTTGCCATGAACGCATCTTCCGGATGCAAGTTGGTGGTGCTGCATTTTAATGCTGAAAATATCAGCGGACAGGACCAGTCCCTGGATATGCTGTCTGTAAACGGCAAATTCAAAATATCTTTTAATGGAGAATCACCCAAGTATGCGTTAACGACCATGCTGACAGACGACCTTTCATCTTATCAGGGGACGATAGCGGCAGGAGGGACACAGCAGCTTGTACTGGTAGCCGAATTGCAGGAGGAAAAGGCACAGGCCATACAGACAATAGAACTGATTATGAAGAGCAATGAGGAGGAAGCTACCCTCTCATTGAATTGAAAATGAGAGGGGGAGGAACTTTTCCGGATGTCAGAAAAGCCCGTAAACAGGGCTTTTTTTGATGAAAAAATATAAAATGCAAAAAAATGAAAAAAATGTCAAATTTTATGTTGACAAAACTATTTAAGGGTGCTATACTTCATATTGTTGCCGGCGCGGTGAGCTCGAAGTACACGGTGGACAGGCAGCAAAAGCTTAGAATAAACAGAAACAAAACGTACCTTGACAAGTAAACAGTAATGCAACCCTGAAAATTCCAAAGGGGAGCCAAACGGTGAAAACCGGGAGGAAACCCAAAAAGAAAATTCAGAGGACAACTCAAAAAAGTAAAACGGAAAGATTAGCAATAAGCAACAGGTAATGCGGAAGGGATGATATCCGGGAGGGTATCCGGGGCAGTG
>CANDKY010000099.1 GCA_947385425.1 uncultured Lachnospiraceae bacterium
AAATGCTTCCCTTGCGTTTGACAGCATTTTTTTCTTAAGTTAATGACATTGGTTCTGTATACTCCCCGGGAGTCCCGGTCCGCTCCAGAATACCCAGGACAGGGCTGCCAAAAGGAAGTTCTATATTTTGATAAATTGTTTTGCGGGATTCTTTATTCATAGTAAGTTTTACCTGTACTTTCTTTTTTGTTTTCATTCTTTTCCGCTTTTTATTTATGGCAGTTTTTGACGCCGGTTTATTCCTTACGGTAGCGTGAAGGGGAGAATCCTGTCTGCTTCCGGAAAATCCTGCTGAAATAGAGCGGGTTTTCATAACCGGAAAGGGAACTGACTTCCTGGATGGAACAGTTGGTATTTTTCAGCAATTCCTTGGCCTTATTGATCCGTATAGAAGTAATGTACTGCATAGGGGTCATTCCCATGTAATGCTTGAAACAGCGGATAAACCAGCTTATACTCATATGCTGGCCGGCGGCATATTTTTCTATGGAGATATTTTGGGTAAAAGATTCATTAAAATAATGGACGGCTGTTTCCATGGAATCCAGGTTCCTGTATTTGTCGGTATTAAATTCCAGTTGGCTTCTGTGTATTTCCGTGAAAATCCGGTGCAGGCAAAAACAGAGGGTTTCTTCAAAACAGGGACGTTTTAACTGCAGCTCCAATATAATCTGGCGGAAGAGTTCAGGGTAATGGAGGGACATGCCGCAGAAAAGTGTATGGGCGCCCCTGAATCCGATTTTGCCCAGAGTCTGCGGGACTTCGCAGCCGGAAAAATGGACCCAGTACACTTCGGGGGAATCTTTTGCATAGTAGGAGTACTGCTGGCTTTCACCCGGGCGGTACAGCACCATATATCCCGGCATAATTTCTTTCTGTGTATTATCCAGACAAAAGAACGCCCTGCCGGCGGATATGTAGAGGAGCTGGTAATCCCTGCGCCCTTCCGGCCGCAGTGTGTGCATGACGGGCTGCCGCATAAGGCGGTAAACTCCGCACCCGGCGACGCTTAATGCGTGGGCAGTATCTTCTATTTCAACGTCTGCATCATGTAAATATCCGGAGTTGGAATACATAAGGGGCCTCTCTTTCACAAAGTTTTATTAATTGTATCATTTTGTGCATATTTTGTCCAATACAGGATATGGATTTTTCAGGTTCCGTTTCTTATAATAGTAATAATTTATGCATAAATGGAGTGCGGCAGAATAGCGGCCAGGGTGAAGGAACGGCTTTTAAGAATGGAGGGTAAATATGATTGTACCAAAATATTATGAGGATTTGAATGTGCTTCATAAGAACACGATGCCCAACAGGGCATATTATATCCCGGCGTCTGTGCGAATGGACAGTTTCGCGGAAGAAAGGGGGCAGTCGGATCGGTTTGTGCTGCTTTCGGGCCAGTGGAGGTTCCGGTATTTTGAAAGTATTTATGAGGCAAAAGAAGAATTCTGGCAGGATGGATTTGACACGGAAGGCTTTGATACGGTGAATGTACCGGGAGTGTGGCAGAATTATGGCTATGACAGGCATCAGTATACGAATACAAAATATCCGTTTCCGATGGATCCGCCATATGTGCCCCATAAAAATCCGTGCGGTGAGTATGTACGCATTTTTAATTATCATAAGGATGAAAAGGCGCCCAGGGCTTTTCTTAACTTTGAGGGGGTCGATTCCTGCTTTTATGTATGGGTGAACGGCAGTTTTGCAGGATACAGCCAGGTATCCCATTCGACCAGTGAATTTGACGTAACCGATTTATTGAGGGAAGGGGAAAATACGCTTTCGGTTCTTGTGCTTAAGTGGTGTGACGGAAGCTATCTGGAGGATCAGGATAAATTCCGGATGAGCGGTATTTTCAGGGATGTTTATTTGTTGAGAAGGCCGGAGGAAGGGATTGCTGACTATTTTGTGAAAGCAGAGCCCGTACAGGATTACAAAGACGGAGAGGTTGAAATTACCTTCCGTTACCGGAAAAAGACAGTAGATGTGAAAGTAAGCCTGTATGATAGGGAAGACAGGCTGGCGGCGGAAGGCCAGGTATCCGCGGGCGGAGAAGGGAAGGAAGATACGGGCAGAGTCCTGCTGCATGTAAAGGATGCAAAGCTGTGGAATGCGGAAGAGCCCTATCTGTATACATTGGTATTGGAGACGGAAGGGGAAGTGATTACGGATTATGTTGGTATCCGTGAGATACATACGCAGGACGGTGTGCTGTACATTAACGGTGTGAAGGTTAAATTCCATGGTACAAACCGCCATGACAGCGATCCGGTCACCGGGTTTGCAATCAGCAGGGAGCAGATGATGACAGACCTGCGCCTGATGAAGGAGCATAATATCAATGCAATACGTACCAGCCATTATCCGAATGCGCCCTGGTGCTATCTGTTGTATGACCGTCTTGGTTTTTATGTTATTGATGAAGCGGATAACGAAAGCCACGGGACGGCTGATATATACATGAAGGACGCAGGCTGGGAGGCAAGAAGCAAACGGTGGAATGAGGCAATCGCGGATAATCCGGAGTTTACGCAGGCGACGGTGGACAGGACAAGGCGCTGCGTGGAGCGTGATAAAAACCGTCCGAGCGTAGTGATCTGGTCCATGGGAAATGAGTGCGCTTACGGGTGTACTTTTGAGGAAGCCCTCCGGTGGACAAAGGAATTTGACAATACCCGTCTGGCGCATTTTGAGAGCTGCCGCTATGTATCGGACAAGAGGAAGTATGATTACAGCAATATTGACTTATTCAGCAGGATGTATCCGTCTTTGCAGGAAATCCACGAATATTTCAGAGAGGATGGCACGAAGCCTTATGTAATGTGTGAATTCTGCCATGCTATGGGAAACGGGCCCGGGGATCTGGAAGATTATTTTGAGGTTATCCAGCAGTATGAGGGGATTTGCGGAGGTTTTATCTGGGAATGGTGTGATCATGCCATTGATCTGGGCAAGACGATCCAGGGAAAGAAAGCCTATGCCTATGGCGGCGACCATAAGGAGTATCCGCAGGACGGCAATTTCTGTATGGACGGCCTGGTTTATCCTGACCGCAGGCCGCATACGGGGCTGATGGAATTTAAGAATGTTTACCGCCCGGCGAGAGTAGTGGCATGGGATCCGGATAAAAAGGAATTGACGCTGCACAACTATATGGATTTCCGGAACCTGAAAGATTACTGCAGGGTACGGTATGAGCTGCTCTGTGACGGAATTGTGGCACAACAGGGTGAGATCGGGGATGAGGAACTCCTGAATATCCCGCCCCATGGGCAGGGGACAGTCCCGGCTGCATTATCTATACCCGAGAAAGGGAAGTGTTTCCTGAAGGTTTCTTATTATCTGCGCCATGCGACAGAAGCCCTTCCGGAAGGGTTCCTGCTGGGATTTGAGGAAGTGCCCGTGAAGACGGCACAGAATGTGAACGGGAAGATTGCGCAGTGGTTTGACGGCGAAGGCGGTATCCGCACAAATAAGGCGGCATTCGGACTGCAGGAAGATGATTGTACGGTGACAGTGTCCATGCCGGAGTTTTGCTATACGTATGATAGGCTGACGGGTCTGTTTTCCGGGCTGGTTTATCAGAATATGCCTGTCCTGGAATGCCCTATGGAATTCAATATCTGGAGAGCGCCTACGGATAATGACCGTAATATTAAGTGGGAATGGATGCGGGCACAGTATGACCGTACCGTGACAAGGGCATATGATACGGAAGTGAAGGTTGGGGAACACGAGGTTACTATTGCCACGGCACTTTCCGTATCGGCTGTGTATATCCAGAGGATTCTGGATATCAGGGCATGTTGGACGATTTGGGAGGATGGACGGATAGATGCGGCGTTTACCGTGAAAAAAGATCCGGAGTTCCCATTCCTGCCCAGGTTCGGGCTGCGGCTGTTCCTGCCTAAGGAAATGTCCGGTGTGGAATATTGCGGCATAGGCCCTGTGGAGAGCTATATAGATAAGAGAAGGGCAGGCTGGCATGGTGTGTTTGACACGACAGTCAGGGCGTTACATGAGGACTATATAAGGCCGCAGGAGAACGGGAGCCATTATGACTGCGATTATGTGACGGTTTACGGCAGCCGGGCGTCCCTTACAGTAGCCGGGCGCGAAACTTTCTCGTTCAATGCTTCGGTTTATACGCAGGAAGAACTAACCGGAAAAACGCACAATTATGAACTTGAGGAATCGCCGTACACGGTATTATGCGTGGATTACAGGCAGAGCGGGATCGGTTCAAATAGCTGCGGCCCTGAATTGATCGGGAAATATGAGCTGAATGAGGAAGAATTTACTTTTGCCGTGCGGTTTATGGCCGGGAAGAGTGAGTAGAGGAAAAACAAAGAGGGCGGGCATAAATTTGTCCTTTCACTTGTTTTCCTGTTTACAGGTATTTTTTTATTGGGGTATGTCGTTTACCAGGTTCTATGAAATTATGGCGTGAAATTATGGGCAGCTATCTACATAGGATAGCTGCCCGAATCATATACATTTCTTCTTCTGGACTCCCGCTTTACCGGTATACTAATTTTTATTGACGCTTCCCATGTATAAAGATATAATCATAAAAAAGAACATTATTTTAATGAATGTATATAAAGAATAAAAGGAGTATATGCATATGGGAATGTTTTTAAACGTCAGGGCACCATATGAAATATATAGAAAGATAGTAAAAGATTCTTATTTCATTGATAAGTCTTTGTTATTGGCTGAGCTGATGCCTTTAATAGGAAGTATAAATTGTTACTGTTGTATCACAAGGCCGCGCCGTTTCGGTAAAACTATAATGGCAAATATGATAGGTGCCTTTTTTGGCAAAACCGGTAAGGGAGATAATATTTTTTGTAATTTGGCAATTTCAAAGGAGAAAGGATATGAAGCCCACTTAAACAGGCATGATGTCATCTATATAGATTTCAGCAAGGCACCGAAGGGATGTAAAAGTTATATACAATATATAAGCCGTATAGAGGATGGAATAATAGAAGACTTAATTATGGCTTATCCTGACTGTGGAATAAAAAAAGACGAATCCGTATGGGATGCTTTCCGGAAGATTTACGAGAAGACAGACAAAAAATTTTTGTTCATAATGGATGAGTGGGATGCTGTTTTTCATATGCCGTTTATTTCAATGGAAGATCGGAAAGAGTATCTTTTGTTTTTAAAATGGTTTTTAAAAGATCAGCCTTATGTAGAATTTGCATATATGACAGGTGTTCTTCCTATTGCCAAGTATTCCAGTGGTTCCGAGTTGAATATGTTTGTGGAATATGATATGGCTACATCGGAAAAGTTCAGTGAGTATTTCGGGTTTTCGGACAGGGAAGTGGATGGCCTTTATGAAATTTACCAAAAGGAAGCAGGAGTTTTGAAATTCAGCCGTGAGGAACTCCGCAGTTGGTACGATGGGTATTATACGTCTACCGGGATCAGGCTTTATAATCCGCGTTCTGTTGTTTTGGCATTGACAGATAACCAGCTCAGGAATTATTGGACCAGTTCCGGTCCCTATGATGAGTTGTTCTATTATATCCGTCATAATATAGAAGATGTAAGGGAGGATTTAGTCTTTATGGTGTCAGGTGAGAGAGTTCCGGCTGATATAGGGCAGTATGCCGCTGTTTCTATGGAGATAAATTCGAGGGAACAGATTTATTCAGCAATGGTGGTTTATGGAATGTTGACTTACAGGGACGGTGAGGTTCTGATACCAAATAAGGAATTGATGGATAAGTTTAATGAGTTGCTGTTATCTAAGGATTCTTTGGGATATGTGTATAACCTGGCAAGGAAGTCAGAACAAATGCTTCAGGCGACAATAGCAGGTGACACGAAAGTAATGGAGGCAATCTTGCAGTTTGCCCATGACACGGAATCTCCTGTTTTGTCGTATAACAGTGAAGCGGAGCTTACGGCAGTAGTAAACTTGTGTTATCTTTCGGCACGCAATAAATATCGGGTGGAACGGGAGGACAGGGCAGGAAAAGGATTTGTAGATTTTATTTTCTACCCGGAGAGGAAAGAAGGGGATTGTATTATTCTTGAACTGAAAATGGACAGTACACCGGCAGAGGCAATTGCCCAGATTAAAGAGAAAAATTATGCGCTCCGTTTTAAAGGAAAGCTTGGTGAGGAACCACGATATAAAGGCCGGATATTAGCCGTTGGCATTAGCTATAGTAAAAAAACGAAGGAACATAGCTGTAAGGTGGAAGCTTTGGATAGAAAAGATATTTAAGGAGAAGGTTTATGGAGTTAAGTGATACAAACCGGAAAATAATAGATGCAATTATAAAGAAAGCCCAAAAAGTATGCCCCGGCTCCCTGGAGCTGATAGGTGTCTACGGTTCCGTCTGTACAGGGGATATTCATGAAAAGTCAGATTTGGATTTGCTGATATTAATCAATGATGATTTGGGATGGAAGCTTTCGGACGGCTTTATTTTGGATGATAAGGGCATCGGGTATGATATTTACTGTACAAACTGGAAAATGCTTGAGGAGGAGGCGGCCTGTGGGCATGCACATCTGGCGAAACTGATGGATTCGGAAATTGTTTATGCGTCTGGCCATACAGCGGTCCGGAGGGTTTCGGAGTTAAAGTCCAGAGCGGAGAATATTCTCAAATCCGAAAAACGTTTTGTCTGTGCGGAAAATATGATAAAGGAAGCAAAAAGAATTTACGCGGATGCAATGCTTGCGGAAACAATGGCAAAAGCCCGCATGTGTGCTTTCGGCTGTATCAGTCTTTTGCTCGATGCGGTAATGGTTGGAAACGGGAAATATTTTCACAAAGGAATAAAACGGACATTTGAGGAGCTGGACGGGATATCCCTTCCGGATTGTTTTATAAATAATATATACCGTATTGTTACCGCGTCTGAAATGGAGGAGCTGCGGGAAAGCCTGACCGTGTTATTAAGGGCCACGGCGGCATATGCAAAACGGGACAGAGTGAAAGAACAGCCGTCGGAAAGCAATATTTCAGGGACGTATGAGGAAATGTTTTCCAACTGGAGGAACAAGATGGCTGAGGCAGCAGAGAGGGACGATGTATTTTCATCCTTTATGAATATGGCCTCCCTGCAGTTTATGATGGATGAAATTGCAGAGGAGGTAGCCCTTGGGCAGATCCCTGTTATGGATAACTATAATCCTGCGGATTTGGCCGGGAATGCG
Source organism: uncultured Lachnospiraceae bacterium (assembly GCA_947385425.1). GTDB lineage: Bacteria > Bacillota > Clostridia > Lachnospirales > Lachnospiraceae > Kineothrix. The sequence goes on from CANDKY010000099.1 coordinate 7,198, forward strand.
GAGAACTTCGACGAGGCTTTACATAAATATTTGCAGGAATATAAAAAGGCGGGAATCTGCCCGAAGCATTATGCCGATGTGGATGAATTTGTCGGTTCTTATTTGGATTGTTAGATGTTTTTCAGTGCATCCATACGCATTTTAATATTTGCGGAAAATTCTTCATCGGAGTATTTAGGATCCCTGGTTTTCATCCAGATATCGCAGGGAGCAGAACTGCAGGATCCGCAGTTTTTCAGTTTTTTCTGGTTTACGGTACAATCGTAAATAGCACATGTTTTCCCGTCCGGTACGTGGAAAACCTTTCCGCTGCATGCATTACACCCGGGGCACATATTTCCGAAGCAATAGCATGTACTGCAGTCCGTTCCGCATACGCTGAGGGAGGAGTTGGCGGATGCCAGGTATTCCGTGTGCCACGACTGGACAACCGGCAGCGGATGCTGTATCAGTCCGGCAGTTTCTTCTACGCTTTTCCCTTGTTTAAACTGCCTGCAGGCTACACAGTACATACTTTCCGAAACTTCGATCAGATGTCCGTCCGGATCGAAGATACGGATTCCTTTCTGGAGCCAGGGAAATGTTTTGGGGCCGTGCAGACGTTCCACTTCCGGGTGGGCGTCAAGCATCGCCATAAACGCTTCAAAATTTTCCGTTTCGAAGTAAAGCTCCATAGTATTGGGGCGGTATTTCATAGATTCAGCCGGAACTTCCGCGATCTTGTCAAAATGTTCCTGCAGAACAAGGCCGCAGGTTAATGTTTTGTTCCAGCCTAAGTCAACAGTGACTTCCTGACCGAATAAGTCTTTGTAAAACTGCAGCGATGCGGCCATATCCTTTACGGCAATCAATGTATTACAGTATTTCATGGCATGTTCCTTCCTTAATATAAGTTTTTGGCATAACCCCCTTCAGGCAAACCGTGAAGGAGAGTTATATTTTCCTGTATATTTTACATGGGGGATTCGCAAGTGTATTGTATATTTCCGACATGATGCCGGGCATATGCTTTTGCCGTCTGAATATCCATGGTATGGTAGCGTTTAAATTCCCGCATCAGATGTGCCTGATCGGTGTAACCATATTTATAAACCGCATCTAATATCCGGAGACGGGGATTGTTTAAAATCTCATTCCACAGGTATTGGTAACGCACAAGGTTGCAGAGCTTTTTCGGAGTAATGCCTATATATTCCTGGAATAGCCGTTCCAACTGCCTGCCGCTGATGAAACATTCTTCTGCCAGGCCGGAAATACTCAAAACCCCCTTTTGGGAGAGGATCTGATGTATGGCATGTGCAACGGCATTTTGCTGTCTTTCCGGGAACGTACGCCGGAGAAGTATTTCTTCCGCCAGGCAGCGCCGTTCTTCCAGGGAATGTTTTTCCAGTAACTGCTGCCGCAGAAGTCTGTCCAACCGCAGGAATCTGGATTGAACGTCATAATAACCGTTTATAGTCCCCTTAAGGGAATCTTCGGAAAAGGCGTAGGCCCCCCATGCGTAAAAACGGATGGCGAATACGGAAATGAGATGTCCGGGCGGGGTGTTCTCACAGTTTGTGAAACTGGTGTCGTTGATTCCGCAGAAGCTGCCAGTCACCGTATTGTCTGTATAATCAATATAATATAGGATATCTGCGCATGTATCGGGGATAACGATTGTTGTATCGGAGGGTGTTTCTTTTTTCAGATAAGGATGGCTGCTTCCCCAGAAGCAGCGGATGTATCGGGCCAGTTCCGGGCTTTGGGGTAAAATTTCCCGGTATGTTTCGTCCTGCCGGAACGGGGCTGCCGTAAGCGGTATGTAAATGGTATTTTTCATGGTCTTGTTTCCGTACAGTTAACTGTTTTATCGGTTTCCTTAGGAAGATGCTGCAGGCAGGTTTCCGGGCAGATCCCTGATGTATGCTGCAGCCTGTCCAGCGTGTGTCGTATCTACATTATATAGAATCATAGGAGGAAAGGCAACAATTCTAACTTTTCGGATTGATAAATAGAGTGATTCTGTATATAATAAAGCAATAAAATAAACAGCAGTTTAAACGTAAAGGAGAGAGTATAATGAGGAAAGCGGCGTTGTTTTTTGCGATAATGATGGTGTTTACATTATTTGGATGCGGAGGCAAGCAGGATGGCTCAGGGGAAAGCACGGACGGCAAAGAATCAAAGTATGCAGAATCCCTTGAAGTCTTGGATGCGGTAGTGAAAGCCTATGCGGAGGAAGATTTGTTTTCTATTTACGGGGGAAACCAGGAAAATGCGGTAATGGATGCGCCGGGTAAATTTGACATCAGCAAGACGGAAGAACTTGCATACACTTTGGGATTGCCGGAAAGCCAGTTTTCCAGTATTGACGATGCGGCGTCCATGGTGCATATGATGAATGCGAATACCTTTACCGGGGCTGTCTATCGGCTGAAAGACGGCACGGATATGGATGCTTTTGCAGACGCGGTGGAATCCGGTATTCTGTCTAAGCAGTGGGTATGCGGCCAGCCGGATACCTTTATCGTTATCAATGTAGATGGAAAATATGTGATAACTGCTTATGGGGAAGCCGGGATTATCGAAACGTTTAAAAATAATGCATTGTCTGCACTTGATGGTGCGAAGGTGATTACGGAAACGCCTGTTTCATGAGAAAAGAGCAGCTTGGTGGATATCTGTGCAGTATCGCAGGCTCTGCCTGCGGTACGCGGGGGTGTAATTATGGGAAAAGACAGTGAACTTCGGATGACATATTCAGGACTCTTGCTCAAAGACGGGGAGAAAATGGTCAGAGTATGCTTTGAAAGGGGAAAAAGCGACTTTGCGGAGGGAATAGTCCCGAGAGGGGCAATCGTGAAATCATCCGGTTTTACAAAGGAAGAAATAGAACAGTTAACGGTTTATATTCAGGATAATGCCTCGGAAATTTTAAAAAAGGCCAAGGAAGTAAATTTCCTCAATGACTGGCTGGGGCGTCCCAAACATTGAAAAAAATAAAATGCCTGGGAATACATATATCTTTTGGCTAATAAACTGTTTTAAGGAATCAGGGTAGGGAGAGACTGCTATTCTTAACGTATTGTCTAATATATCCAACATTATTATTCCGGTCATTATATTTTACATAGTAGCTTACGGGCTTATTCATAAACGGAATGTTTATGAGGATTTTATCAAAGGGGCAAAGGACGGAATCCAGACGGTGGTACAGATTATGCCTACATTGGTAGGGCTGATGGTGGCTGTGGGAGTGCTGCGGGCATCCGGTTTTCTGTCATTTGCCGGCGGCTTGTTCCAGGGAGTTACAGACCGGATCGGGTTCCCGTCCCAGTTGATGCCGCTGGTATTCATAAAGATGTTTTCCTCTTCGGCGGCAACGGGCCTGGTGCTGGATATTTTCCGCAGCTATGGCCCGGATTCGCATATCGGCCTTATCACTTCTATTATGATGAGCTGTACGGAAACGATATTTTATACCATGAGCGTTTATTTTCTGGCGGCGAAAGTAACAAAGACGAGGTATACGCTGAAAGGGGCGCTGTTAGCGACCCTGGCCGGTATCGTGGCCAGTGTGGTCCTGGCGGCGCAGATGGCGGGGTGAAGTACAAAAATAATTGAGAATAATGGTTGCCAGTTGCTGAGAATCCGGTTATTATATGGATAGCAGTATAGCGTTTTCCGTGCCGGGCGTTCTGGCAGGTCCGGTACGGGAATGGATAAGCTCTGCCATGGTTATGAAACGGAAGTAAGGGCAGGGAGTGTAAGAAGGAGGAATCTGGAAGGATTATGAAAGAAGAGATTAAATGGCTGGATGATCCGGAAGTATTTTGTGTGGGCAGGCGTCCGGCGCATAGTGATCATGTTTTTTATAAGAGCATGGCGGAGTTAGGGACCGGGAAAAATTCTTTGGAACAATCGCTGAATGGAACGTGGAAGTTCCATTACAGCAGAAATGCAATGGAGCGTCCGGCTTCTTTTTATGAGGAGGGTTTTGACGCCTCCGGTTTCGGGGAGATTGCCGTGCCATGCCATATTGAAATGGCAGGCTATGATAAAATCCATTATATAAATACGATGTATCCATGGGAGGGGCATATATACCGCCGCCCGGCGTATGCATTGGACGGGACCCATGAATGGAGAGGGATGTTCAGCCAGGCGGAATATAATCCGGTTGGTTCTTATATCAAGGAATTTGACCTTGACGAGGAACTTGCAGGCCGGAGGGTTTTTATCCGTTTCGAGGGTGTGGAACAGGCCATGTACCTTTGGCTGAACGGTAATTTTGTAGGTTATTCCGAGGATAGTTTTGTCCCGGCAGAGTTTGATCTTACTCCTTTTATTAAGAAAGAAGGAAATATACTGGCGGTGGAAGTGCATAAACGCAGTACGGCCGCTTTTTTGGAAGATCAGGATTTTTTCCGGTTTTCCGGTATTTTCCGGGATGTAGTACTGTTAGGCATACCGGAGATCCATGTAGAGGATTTATGGGTTAAGCCGGTGTTGGAAGAAGATGGAACAGGCAGTCTGGGAGTGGAACTGAAACTCTCCATGAAAGCAGGCTGCGGCGGCAGAGCCGAAATATCATTGTATGATGCGGAAAACGGAGTTTGTATAGAGCATAAATTATTATTGCCGGATGCCGGGAGAGTGGATGAGGAAGGAAATACCGGGTGGCAGAGGCTGCAGTGTAGGATGGAGCCTCAGACAGCAGGGAAGGTAAAAATGTGGGACTGCAGCAATCCTTATCTGTATTCCCTTTTGATAAAGGTTTATGATTCTGCGGATAAACTGGTGGAAGCGGTCCCTTATCCTGTTGGTTTCAGAAAATTAGAGATTGTGGATAAGGTGATGTATTTAAACGGGAAACGGCTTATTCTCAACGGGGTGAACCGCCATGAGTGGAGTGCGGAGGGCGGAAGATGTATCGGCAGGAAGGAAATGGAACGGGATATGGAATGTTTTCATGCCAATAACATCAATGCGGTTCGCACATGCCACTATCCGAACCAGATCCGCTGGTATTATATGTGCGACAAGAACGGTATATACATGATGGCAGAGGCTAATCTGGAGTCTCACGGTTCCTGGCAGAAGATGGGGGCGGTAGAGCCTTCGTGGAATGTGCCCGGCAGCCTGCCGCAGTGGAAAGAGGCTGTGCTGGACAGGGCGAGAAGCAATTTTGAAATATTTAAGAACCATGTTTCGGTTTTGTTCTGGTCGCTTGGGAATGAGTCTTATGCAGGCGATAATATTGAAAGCATGAACCGGTATTATAAGGAAAAGCAGGATGGCAGGCTGGTACATTACGAAGGAGTAACCGAAAACAGGGCGTATGAAAAGACTGTCTCGGATCTGGAAAGCCGTATGTATGCGAAACCGGAGGACATAAGGGAATATTTGGACAACAATCCGGCCAAACCGTTTATTTTGTGTGAATATATGCATGATATGGGAAATTCCCTGGGCGGTATGGATTCTTATATGAAACTGCTGGATGAATATGAAATGTACCAGGGAGGCTTTATCTGGGATTTTATCGATCAGGCGCTCTGGGCGGAAGACGATATTACAGGCAAAAAAGTACTCCGTTACGGGGGTGATTTTGACGACAGGCCATCGGATTATGAATTTTCCGGAAACGGCATTGTATTTGCGGACAGGACGGAGAAGCCTGCTATGCAGGAAGTGAGGTATTATTATGGAAGATATCGGTAAGAAGAGTCCGGAAGGATTGGAAATCATATACGGGGATGTAACATTGGGGGTAAAGGGGAATGCGGATGGAAAAGCGTTCCATTATATTTTTTCTTATGCGGCGGGCGGGCCGGTATCTTTTAGCGTGGAAGGGAGAGAATGGCTGTACAGGGCCCCAAGGCCGGTCTTCTGGCGGGCGGTTACGGACAATGACAGAGGATGCGGTTTCCCTTTGAGAAGCGGCGCCTGGCTTGCGGCGGATATGTTTATCCATTGTAAGGAAATTGCAGTGGCTGTGGACGGGGCAGAGATACCGTTCCCCTGTGCGCCTGTAAATAATGTATATACAGGGGATGAAACGGCGGCAAGCATACGGATTGTTTATACTTATGAGACGATTACGAATCCGTCTACTGAGGTGACAGTGGCCTACGAAGTGACGGCAGCAGGGGATATCCGGGTGGATGCCCATTATTTCGGGAAGAAAGGGCTGCCGGAACTGCCTGTGTTCGGTATGCGGTTTATTATGCCGACCTGTGCAGAACGGTATGTATACCGGGGATTGTCCGGGGAAACTTATCCTGACCGGAAAGCCGGGGGTGTGGAGGGCGTGTACGAAGTGGCAGGATTGCCGGTTACGCCTTATCTGGTCCCTCAGGATTGCGGGATGCATATGGACAGCGATTGGCTGGAGGTATGGCGGAGTACCGGGATGGATAACAGCAGCAAAGCAAAAGAGGCGAAAGCACTGCGGTTTGAGATGGATAAGATGGCTTTTTCCTGCCTGCCCTATACGGCGGAAGAACTGGAAAATGCAACCCATCAGGAAGAACTTCCCCCTCCGCGCAGGACAGTGGTATGTATTTATGGGGCTGTCCGGGGGGTAGGAGGTATCGATAGCTGGAGGACTGATGTGGAAGAAGCTTATCATATAGATGGGGAAAAGGATATTTTCTGTTCTTTCCGGATTTGTATGGCAGCGGAGGATGGACGGAAAATAGATGGAAACTGAAAAGGGAATAAGACTGAAATGTAATTGAAACAGAAAGGAAAGGATATAGTATGGCGAAGACGGCGACAGAGCTGCAGACATTATTAAGGAATATAGATCACAGGGGATATCCTGCATATAAAGATACAAAGGGCAGTTACAGTTTTGGCCGGTATATACTGTCTATAGACCATGTGCAGGGGGATCCGTTTGCATCCCCTTCCAAAGTCAGTATACACATTGCAGGGAAGGAGGCAGGTTTCCCGGCAGAATATTACGGTAAAAAGGAACGGAGGATTGCATTGCAGGATTATCTTCTCCGGCTGTTCCGCAAAGAGGTGGACAAGTATAATTTTAAGGCTAAGGGTTCCGGGAAGAGCGGGCTTATGTCCGCAAGCCGGCCGGGACAGGAAGTGCTGGAGCGTACAGCCTGCGAAATAGATGCGGCCACAGGAGATCTGGTGGTGCGGCTGGAAGTCGGTTTTCCGGCAAACGGGCGTACTATATGTTCTTCGGAACTGATAAAAATATTATTTGACTTTTTGCCAAAGTGCGTACAGGATGTGCTGTTTTATAAGAGGCTTAACAGCCGGGAAGTGGAAGAGACGATGTTCCTGGCAGATGACAGGAAGTATATCCGGGACGGGCTGGAGGAATGGGGGCTGGTGGCCTTTGTCGCCAACGGCTCGGTATTGCCGAGGGAATCGGGAGTTTCGGATAAACCAATGAAGGACAGCGTAACGTTTACTTCGCCGGAATCCATGGAGATTGAATTGCAGCTTCCCCATAAGGGAGCGGTAAAAGGAATGGGAATCCGTAAAGGGATCACCCTTATCGTGGGAGGCGGATACCATGGAAAATCTACGTTGCTGAAAGCATTGGAGCTGGGGGTATATGACCATATTGCGGGCGATGGCAGGGAATATGTGATTACAGCCCCGGATGCGGTGAAAATCCGTGCGGAGGACGGCCGGTGCGTAAAGAAAGACGATATTTCCATGTTTGTGAACAATCTGCCGAACGGGAAACAGACATCGAATTTTTACACGGAGGATGCCAGCGGGAGTACGTCGCAGGCGGCTAATGTGATAGAAGCTATGGAGAGCGGGTCGTCTTTGCTTCTGATTGATGAGGATACCTGCGCTACGAACTTTATGGTAAGGGATGAACTGATGCAGCGTGTCGTGCACAGGGATAAGGAACCGATTACGCCTTTTATTGAGAGGGCCCGGTATCTGTATGAAAAAAGAGGGATATCTTGTGTGATTGTCGCCGGCAGTTCAGGGGCATATTTCCATATCGCGGATCAGATCGTCCAGATGGATAATTATGTACCGCAGGAGATCACTGCGCTGGCCAAAAATGAGGCGGCGAAATATCCGGTATTGCTTTTGCCTGATAAGGAGCCGTCCGGCCCGGATTACCGGAGGGCGCCGGGGGCATCTTCCGGAGGCGGGAGACAGCATGGCCAGGGATACAGGGGAGGACGCGGAGGAAGCGACCGCAGCGGAGGCGATCATGGCTCGGACAGCCGTGTAAAGATAAAGGGTATGGGAAAAGAGGCAGTCAGCCTGAACAAGGAAACGGTAGATTTACGTTATGTGGAGCAGATTGCAGACAGTGAACAGGTGATGACGCTGGGATATCTGCTTGCTTATGCGGAAAGCAATTTGTTTAACGGAAGAGATACGATGCAGAAAGTGGTGGAAACGCTTATCGATATTATACAGAAGAAGGGCCTGACCAGTGTGGTCCCGGGCAGTTATCTTCCGTCCGGGCTTGCATTGCCGCGCAGGCAGGAAATATTTGCATGTTTTAACCGTTATCGGAACCTGAAATTATAATAAAAGCGGCGTTCCGGTTTCCTGTAAAGGAAACTGGAACGCCGTTTAAGAAATTGCCTGGGGAGCTAAAACACCGGTTTCTACATAAGGTACCAGATAGAGGCACAAATCCCGGTCTTCCTGTAATATATGGCTGAAAAGATATTCCTGCATATGTTCTTTTAATCCGGACAGAGTTCGGTTGGGGTCTTCTGCCAGGGCTTTTAAATCAAAATTCAGTACATATTCTTTCAGATCTATATGATCTGCCATATGTTTGGCAAGGCAGGGATATTGGTATCTCGTCATCATGTTTTCTTCCGTATAAAAGTGGTAGGATATATATTCCCTCAATTCGCAGATGATGTCCAGCAGTTGTTTGTGGGTGACACCCTGGCATCCGTGCATAATAAGCTGTTCAATTCCCCGGATGATGCGGAATAATTCCTGATGCTGTTCATCAATGACTTTAACGCCACATTCCATTTCCTTACACCAGTCAAATTTAAAATCAAACATAATCGTGCTGCCTCCTGTCAGGTTTTTATAGGATGTTCCTTTTCGTCAGATTCATCACATATATCTGCTTTAGGAACATATGGATAGCAATTGCAGAATAGCAATGTGAGTTTATTTTGCATTTTTATTTTATAACAGGAAAGTATCCTGTGCAACTGAAAAATTATTATTTTTAAAAAAACGAGTACTATCGGAAAGGAGAAAGGGTGCGGGAATGGAAGAGATAAACTGGGTTACGGCAGCGGCGATAGCTCTGGCGTCGGCGATTATCATTGTCCTTATTTTCCGTTTCTTGCGGCACAGAAGAGGGAGGTTTGATGCCATAGACGGGATGGAGGGGCATGATTTTGAATATTTCTGTGCGCAGTTACTGGAGAGGAGAGGATTTGAAGAGGTATCGGTGACGAGGGGGAGCGGGGATTACGGTGTGGATATCCTGGCGGAAAGGGAGGGGATTACATATGCGATCCAGTGTAAATGCCACAGTGAAGCAGTAGGGATAAGGGCGGTGCAGGAAGTGTATGCGGGACGGGATTTTTATGACCGTATGGTGGGTGTGGTGCTGACAAACCAGTATTTTACGGATCCTGCGGTCAGGATGGCGAAAAAACTGAGGATATTATTGTGGGACAGAGGGTATTTGGATAGTTTGATGGAGGAAGAGTAGGAGGAGTGGACCAATGTCTTTAACTTAAGTGGGTGTGGTTCACAGGCAATGTCATTAACTTAAGCTTCCCGGAGCGCCGCAGACCACATATC
>CANDKY010000100.1 GCA_947385425.1 uncultured Lachnospiraceae bacterium
TGCTTCCCTTGCGTTTGACAGCATTTTTTTCTTAAGTTAATGACATTGGTTCACTTCCCGCCCTATGGGGTGCCAGAGCCGCGCATAGGGCGGGGCGTGAACCAATGTCATTAACTTAAGCTTCCCGGAGCGCCGCAGACCACATATCTCATCCGGACACGCTTTCGCTCAGCGGCAGACGCAACGGCACTAAGGCGCCAAAACACGTCGCCTAAGTGCCGGCGTCTTTCAATGGTCCGGATTGAGATATATGGTCTGCAGCACCCCGAAAAGCTTAAGTTAATGACATTGGGCGTGAACTGTAACATAACCTATAGCCAACGGATAAATTTGGCACGAATCATCTTGCAACTTTGAGGCACGCGTGTTATATTAGTAATAACTATAAAGAATGTTGCGGCGGTATATTGCATATACCGGGTGCAGGGACATGGAAGTCCACATTTTTGTTCAAAGGAGTGATGAGGATGGGTATTAAGATTGATGCAAGTATGAAGCAGGATTATTCGTATCTGTTCCAGGGTCTTTCGTCCAATGGCGGCGGGATGGGTAATCTGAATTTCCTTTCGGATTATGCCTGTATTAAAAATGGCAGCTATGGAAAGCTTATGAAGGCTTATTACGGCAAGACACAGGATTCAAGTACAACAGGGACAGGAACAAAGGGCAGTTCAGGCAATGTTCTGGACAAAATTATTGAAGAACAGAAGAATCCAAAGGTTTCCAAAGAAACGCAGGAGGCAAACGCAAATCTGGTAACAGGGCTTTCGAACCTTAAGTCTTCCGTTTCCACACTGCAGAGTGACAAAACCTATACGGACACGGAAAACGGAAAGAGCGCGGCAGATAAGGTAACTTCTGCGGTAAAGGATTACGTATCGAACTATAACAATGTTGTAACTGCAGCCAGGGGTTCCACACTGACGAACAAAACAGCGTATGTGGCAAATATGATGAGCAGCACGGCTGCGAATGCGGATAAGCTTTCCGAAATCGGCGTTACAGTCAACTCGAACGGACTGCTTGAGGTTAGTGAGGATAAGCTGAAGTCTGCCGATCTCTCTAAAGTACAGGAACTGTTTTCAGCCAAAGACATCATGAGCTATGGTTCCACGGTTGCATCGCGCCTCCAGTTTGCAGGCGCTTCGTCCAGCACCAATACGGTTACGGACAGTACCGGGACAAACAACACGGTTGCTTCCGGCGCGGCTTCCCTTAAGGCAGACGGCAAAGCCCTTGCCTCAGAGGAGTTATACAAAAAGATGCTGGATAAGGACGGCAACGAGACAGATAAATATAATATTGACAAGATTTTTAACACAGCAAAAAGCTTTGTGAAAAATTACAATAGCATGTTTGATGCCGCACAGTCCAGTTCAAATTCCGGCGTAGTGGCAAATCTGTCTTACATCAGGGAAAAAACAGCACGCAATGAAGATGCGCTGAAAGAGTTTGGGATCGATGTGGATGAGAAGGGCAGATTAAAGATTAACGAGGATACCTTTAAGAAATCGGATATGTCCAAAGTACAGGACTTTTTCAAAGATTACGGTTCCTCCGTTGCTTCCAACGCATCTCTGGTAGATTATTATATGACCACCGGGGCAAATGCCGCGAACGGTTATACGGCTGCCGGAGCCTATAATGTGCAGGGGAGCGCCCGTTATGCGGATTTCATATAAGGAACTGCGGAAAAACATGTCATTTGCATAAGTTCTTAAGCCGTTTTATAAGAGCCTGTTTAAAATCTTATTTACACCATATGTACATGGTGCAACCGTTTCACCATTTTGCGAGATCTTTGTCCCTCATTCGGGGCAAACCTCTCACAAACTGTGGCGCACATCTGGCGAAAAGCAGATTTTAAACAGGCTCTAAGGCACAGAAATTGCGGGAGGTAAAGAACGGAATATAGAATAGAAAAAGGTTTCCAATCCATCTGTATGGTTGGAAACCTTTATGTTTTATTAGAGCCTTCTGCGTCAAGCATTACTGACAAAAAAGAGTAAGATTTGCAAGATTTCCAATACAAAACGACGAGAAACAGAAGCTTATCTGTAATATAATTTCCATAATAAAATCATGCGCAGAATACTTATACTGCAGACCGCCAGAATTTACAGTAACGCAGCCCGAAAGGTACTTGGCTGGCAGTCTGCAGTTGGGGTATACTGTAAATTTAACTGGTGTGCAGTATAAAATATGGAGGACAGATAATGGAAAGACAGTCTAATCAGGAATGGCTGGACAGCGTATATGAAAAGCTGCTGGCCAAAATGAAAGCGGAGTGCCAGCGGGTTGGCACAAAGATTCCCTACACTACCGACAAAGAGGATGGGACTTATCACGACATCACGGACAGTGCTATGGGTGAGCATGCCATTGGAAATTGGACTAACGGCTTTTGGCCGGGGATGCTGTGGCAGATGTATGAAGCCACGGGAGATGAGATTTACAAAACCACGGCTGTGGGAGTCGAGGAGCGGCTGGATGTTTTATTGCGGGATTCGGATATGGTAAACCATGATCTTGGTTTCCTGTTCCTGCTGTCCTCCGTGGCCAACTACCGCAAGACGGGGAACCGGGAAGCACGCCGCCGCGGGCTGCTTGCGGCCAGCCTGCTGTCCTCCCGCTATAATCCGGACGGGAAGTTTATCCGTGCCTGGCCGGATTCTATGGCCGATATCATGGGCAGGATGTTGGGGGACGGCGATATCCGCGGTGTTGTGATCATCGACTGTATGATGAACATCCCCCTGCTTTACTGGGCCTCTGAGGAAACCGGCGATCCCCGTTTCAAAAAAATTGCCGTCAGCCATGCAAAGACCGCGCAGCAGTACATTGTACGGCCCGACGGAAGCTGCAACCACATCATTGTTTTTGACCCGGATACCGGTGAGTATTTGAATAATCCCGGCGGACAGGGTTATAAGCAGGGTTCCTCCTGGAGCCGGGGCCAGTCCTGGGCGGTATACGGCTTCGCACTGAGCTACCGCCACACCGGCGACCAGTCCTTCCTTGACACCGCCAAGCAGTGCGCCCACTACTGCATCGCTAACATGGCCGTCAATGACTGGCTGCCGCTGGTGGATTACCGCCAGCCCGCCGAACCGCTGAAATATGACTCCACAGCCGCCATGTGTACCGCCTGCGGCCTCCTGGAAATCGCCGCCCATGTAGACAAGGAAGAGGCACGATTCTATACCGAAGCGGCTTACCGCATCCTCCGGGCCTGCGACGGGAAATTCGCCAATTGGAATCCGGAACAGGATTCCATCCTCACCGGGGGAACCTACTTTTACCACGATCCCACAGGAGACAACACCGAAGTGCCTATTATCTATGCGGATTATTACTTCATTGAGGCCGTCCTCCGCCTGAAAGGAAAATACTTATTTGAATGGTGACCGGCACGGAAATGCCCATGGGCGTTTCCTGCGCAAATTCCATTTGCTTTTTGGCTCTTACCAGGTTCTTTATTCCTTTATCCATATGCCTTATAATGAAGATAAGGAGTGTGATTTTTATGAATCCGGATATAATAGCCAGATACTTGCAGTTTTTACGCAAAAGCCACAATTACACACAGGAAGATTTAGCGGGGAAATTGAATATATCAAGGCAGGCCGTTTCAAAATGGGAAACAGGGACAGCCATTCCCGATTTGGAAGTCCTGCTGAAAATTTCCAGGCTGTACGGTATTACGGTTAACGATATTTTGGAACCGCATATACCGCCGCTGCGGATAACGGATTTTGAGCAGATAGCCGAAATCCCTGAAAAGGAATTGCAGGAAATATTAAAACAGTTTGACGCGGATTCCCTTGCAGCCGCCTTAATGGGGGCGTCGCCTGAAATAAACAGCCTGTGCGAAAGACTGCTCCCTGATACGGATTTTGAAACGATAAGAAACCGGATCGGCAGAATCCGGATAGAAGCCGTTGAAGATATGCAGAACCAGGTTATTACCATGATAAATTTGAGGGCGATTGGCAGATGAAAATTTTAAGGCATACATCCTATTCCGGGTATATGCCTTAAATTTTCCTACAGTTACTAAATCAATGTCATTAACTTAAGCTTTTCGGGGTGCTGCAGACCATATATCTCAATCCGGACCATCGAAAGACGCCGGCACTTAGGCGACGTGTTTTGGCGCTACACCACATGTAATGTAGTGTTAGTGCCGTTGCGTCTGCCGCTGAGCGAAAGCGCGTCCGGATGAGATATGTGGTCTGCGGCGCTCCGGGAAGCTTAAGTTAATGACATTGGTTACTAAATATTAAGTACCGGCGTCCTCCGGCTTTATATGGGGCATTTTCTTCCCGTAAGCCTCCACTGCCGGATCTTTCATCTCGTACACCCGATGCCATTCCTTCGTCTCCTCATCCTTCACTGTTTCCGAACGGTTCTTATTCAGGAACCGTGTCAGGCTGTAACAGTCTACCCATATCTCATTATTCCCCTCTTTCTGGGATTCGTCAAAAATAAGCTGTAATCCCCAATGCAGGTGCGTCACGTCAATATTATTCACATTTTCCTTCTTACTGTAACCGGTATGCCCCATATAACCGATCACCTGGCCCGCAGTCACCACACTCCCCTCCTCCAGTTCCTTAAAGTATGGGAAATTTTGCCTCAAATGCGCATAGTAATAATAACGTTTCCCGTCAAAACTGCGTATCCCCAGCCGCCAGCCCCCATACTGGTTCCAGCCTATGGCCTCCACATATCCGGACTCAATGGCAATTATCGGTGTTCCCGTCTGCCCCATCATGTCATGCCCCAAATGCGGCCGTGCGTATCCGTAACTCCTGGAAGCGCCGAAATCATCATAGTCCGTATATTCAAACCCTTTTGCCACCGGCGAAAAAGCCTTCAGCCCATAACACTTCTGCCATTTAACCTTTCCGTCCCCATCCGCTTTCTGTATCTCATATTCCCCCACATAACCGCTTAACACTGCCTGGTAGGCTTCCAGATAGTAGGCATAGTATTCCATGCCCTTGGTCAGTTCTTCCATTGTAGTTTCCTTTTCCGTCAGCTTTTTGGCGGTTTTGGTAATCTCCGATACCGCTTTCGACGGAAATTCGCCGCCGTATCTCGCGCCGGCATACGCCAGAAGTTCTATCCAGTCCACATGCACGGCATCCTTATTTTCCGCCGCCTCCTTCCAGGATTCCGTATCCCATTTATAAGCCTCGCAGAGCGCCTCATAGGATACGTTGAAGTCCACCCACTTGATATACGTTTTTTCCTCAAACACCCCTACTTCCACTGCCTGATCACGGCGCACTGCCACTCCGCCGTTTACAATTTGTATCCCCCATAAAATACCTGCTGCCGCAAACAAAACCAATTCCGCCAATATCGCACATTTTATTCTTTTTAAATACCGCATCGCCCACCGCCCTAAATATCTCATAAAATTATATGAAAAAAAACGGCGATTATGCGCCGGCGGATCACTGTCATTAACTTAAGCTTTCCGGGCATACTAAAATCAGGCTACGGCCATTTGGGCCCCAGCCTGACTTCCTCTTTCCATTCTCCGGTTCTTTTTATACAATCTATACTTCCGGCTCAATCAATCCGTAAGTATTCCCTTTCCTCTTATAAACAACATTTACCTGATCCGTCTCTGCATTGCAGAATACAAAGAAATTATGCCCAAGAAGCTCCATCTGGATACATGCATCTTCCGGATACATCGGCTTGATATCAAACTTTTTGGAGCGGATAATCTTAATCTCCTCCTCATCCATGTAGTCGTTGTCAATAAATTCCTGTTTAAAGAAACCTGCCGACTGCTGCTGATCTACCAGCTTATTCTTATATTTCTTAAGCTGCCTCTCAATGATCTCTTCCACCAGATCAATCGAAACATACATATCGTTGCTGACCTGCTCTGAACGGATTATGCTCCCCTTCACCGGTATCGTCACTTCTATCTTCTGTCTTTCCTTTTCCACACTCAATGTCACATGGACCTCTGTATCCGGATTAAAATACTTTTCCAATTTGCCTATTTTATCCTCAACCGCCGTCCTTAACCCCTGTGTTACTTCAATATTCTTACCTGCAATAATGAATTTCATATCACTCATCCCTTCCGTTGGATTATTGTACAAGCATTATACCATATTTTAACTGTGTTATGCAACAATTTACACAATCTTTGTGGATAATGTGGATAAAAAGGTTACAGTCCCCTAAAAAATATGGCGGATACCCTTACGGACATCCGCCTGCTTACCATAAACGAAACCTGTTTCATCCCTTCGGACGGCATTCTGTCCTCCTGCTGCCTGCCCTGCCGTACCGATATATTTCTTAGAATATCCTCCTTACCGAAAGCGGTGTCCTGTAATTCGCGCTGGAAACGATAATACCCGTCCTCGATGTCGATGCATGGACAATCTGCCCATTGCCTATGTATAATCCCACGTGGCCCGAATAACATACCAGATCGCCGGGCTGTGCATTTTCCAACCCATTGACTGCCGCCCCCACACTTCTGTCCGCTGACGAGGAATGAGGCAGGCTCACACCAAAGTTTGCATATACGCTCATAACAAATCCGGAGCAATCCGCGCCATTGGTCAGGCTGGTGCCGCCGTATACATACGGGTTGCCTACAAACTGCAATGCATAATTCGCAACCGCACGCCCCATTTCACTGCCGCCGCCGGAAGCATACATAACCTGGCCGGAAGAACCGCCGGAAGACGATGATGAAGATGACGAACGCCCTGCCGCCTTCCTGGCTGCTGCCTGCGCGGCTTTCCTCTCCGCTTCCTCTTTCGCCAGCCTTGCCTTTTCCTCTTCCCTGGACTCCGCCTGGACAAATTCCGTGGTAAGCGATACATAATCGGTAGACACATAACCGTCGCCTTCCTCAATATTTACCCTTACCCAGCCGTCCAGCTCTTCCGTGACAATCAACTGATCCTCTATCGGCACCATGCCAAGCACTACTTTATCCAATCCCGGTTCCTGACGGACTTTCAATGTCGTCGTTGTCACAGTCGCGATCCTTGTCCCTACTGCCTTGGCCAGTTCCACCGCATCATCACCCGTAACACAATACTCGCCTTTTACATATCCGGTCACGGAACCGGACTTTATTTCGTACCATCCGTCCACTTCAGAAATAAATGTCCCTACTGATTTATCATACAGCTTCCCAATGATCTCCCCTTCCTCATTGGGCATATTCCTTACATTTACGTAATCATTTACTTTTGCGATAACCAGGCTCTTAAAGCCCTCTTCCTCGTCCTTCCTGTCCAGCTTCTTCTGGACATCCTTCAAAATTTTCTCATCCAGCAGCGAAATATCCACCTCTTTTGTCTCTTCAATCACAAGGTCAGCCGCCGGCTCAATCCGCGCCTGATACTCCTGGGATATTTCCGGCTCCGCTTCCTCGCCTACCGCCATAGCCCCTGTATTCCCCACAATATCACTGAGAACATCTGCTGCCGTGTTGTTTGACAAATTTTCCTCCTGGCTGCCATCCGCCCCCTCTTCCTGCAGGCCGGCATCTTCCTGGATATTCTTAAGTGATGTCCCGTTGTCTGCCAAAGTATAATCTACCCCTGCCGACGGCAAAACAGAATTTATATCCGTCGCCGCACTCGCATCTATATTAACACTTGAAAATGTAAGAACCGCTGTCACTGCGCATGTTATAACCTTTATGTTCTTTCGTTTCATAAGGTGTGCCTCCACATAATTGTTACTGTTTATGTTGAATTTATTACAATTTTGTTACATCTGTTTAATAATATAACACCGGATGCGCAATTTGTCAACCTATGAATTTATCTGTAGGATTGTGAAAGATTAGGAGCTGTTCAGAAATAACTTGTGAATAGTGCGCAGGATTTTTCTTCGGGAGTGTCGTTCAAAAATCAGGCGCATAGCGGGCTTTGCCCTAAGGGGATATCAGAATGGTGGATTCCTTAGGGCTATGTAACTGATTTTTGAACGGCGCTATCGGAGAAAAAGACAAGCAATATCACAAGTTATTTCTGAACAGTTCCTTACCGTTAAAATAATCCTGTATGCCTGCCACCGCATTAGCCCCGTCCGCCACCGCAGTCACCACCTGGCGTAAAGCTTTCGTGCGCACGTCACCCGCGGCATAAATCCCCGGGGCCGTAGTGGCGCAATCTTCCCCGGCCACAAAATACCCGCCGCCGTCGCAGTCCGCGATTCCGGCAAAAACCCCGGAATTAGGGCGTATACCTACCGCAATGAACACACCGTCCACCGCCATATCCCTGTCCTCACCGGATATCACATCCCGTATCCGGACAGCGGACACCTGCTCTTCCCCCTTAATTTCTTCCACCACCGTGTTCCACAGAATCTCCACGTTAGACAGCTTTTTTACCCTCTCCTGCAATACTGCCGCGGCCCGCAGCCTGTCCCTGCGGTGGATCAGAAACACCTTCCGGCAGATACCGGCAAGAAAAACCGCATCCTCCGCCGCCACGTCGCCTCCGCCGACCACTGCCACCGTACGATCCCGGAAAAAAGCGCCGTCGCAGGTTGCGCAATAAGATACCCCCCGCCCGGCCAGTTCCTCCTCACCGGCTACCCCCAGTTTTGCATGCTCCGCTCCGGTAGCGATCAGCACTGCCCTGGCCGTGAAATCACCTCTATCCGTCTTTACCGTATAGGCCCGCCCGTCCGGCGCCGTACTCCCGGCATCCGTCTGCACTGCCAGCCCCTTTACTTCGGCCTCCGCAAACTCTGCACCCATCCTGTCCGCGTGTTCCCTGAATTTCATACCCAAATCAAATCCATTCATCCCCGGCAGCCCAAGATAATTGTCTACCTCATAAGTATTCAGCACCTGCCCGCCGCTCATAGGATTTCTTTCCAGCACAAGAATATGCATGCCTGCCCTCCGGGCATACACTGCCGCCGACAGCCCCGCCGGCCCCGAACCTACAATCACCAAATCATACATACCGCATTCCCTCCTATTCCAGTTCCGCATCCCATCTCCACCGTACCACAGCCTGCCCATATCCTTACACCGCGAATCCGCCGGCAATGGCAATCACCTGCCCTGTCATATATTCCGGCGCTTCGATTATTTTCATTACCAACTCTGCCACCTCTTCCGGCCTTCCAAAACGGTCTGCCGGTATCTCATCCCGCAAAGCACTGCGTTCATCCTCATTAAAGCACTGATTCATCCGTGTATCAATCACACCGCAGGCCACCGCATTTACACTGATACGGCTGGGTGCCAATTCCTTTGCCAGCGCTTTCGTAAAACTGTCCACACCGCCCTTGGAGGCCGAATAAGCCACTTCCATGGAGGCCCCTGCACTGCCCCATACCGATGAAATATTCACAATCCGTCCGGCATGATGCTTCAGCATAAGCGGTATCGCCATTTTGCAGGTGTAAAACACACTGTTCAAATTAGTATTCATAACCTCCTGCCACTGTGCCGGTTCCATTTCCGACAGCAGGCCGATATAAGATACGCCCGCATTGTTTACCAATACCTCTAATTCCCCTATTCCTTCAAACAGACGGCGCACCGCCCCGTAATCTCCCATATCACAGACCGATGCCCTGCAGGAAATCCCGTACAGCTCCTGCAGTTCTTCCTGCACCTGAAGAAGTTCCCGTTCCGAGTTTCTGCAGGTCAGCCGCAGATTATACCCCGCTTCCGCCAGCTTCCCTGCGATTGCCCTGCCAATTCCCCGCGATGCCCCGGTCACTAACGCTTCCTTTCCCATATCCGTTCCCCCGCATACCGCAGCCCTTTCCTACTTCAACAGTTTCTTAAGATCCTTAACCTGCCAGATTACGGATACCGTCACATATCCTTCCTGCCACCACCGGATTGTTCATTGTAAAGATATGAATCCCGTCCACCCCCTGAGCGATCAGCTCTACAATCTGGTTCACCGCATAAGCCATCCCGGCGTCAAAAAGAGCCTCTTTGTGGTCGCCGTACCTTTCCAGTATTTTTTCAAATTTCGCGGGCAGTACCGCACCGCACATATTTACCATCCGCTTGATCTGCGCCCGGTTCGTCACCGGCATTATCCCCGCTTCCACCGGCACGTCGATTCCGGCTATTTTCAGTTTCTCCAGGAAACTATAAAAATTATCATTATCAAAAAACAACTGTGATACCAGATGGCCAACTCCCGCATCCACTTTCTTTTTCAAATTGCGGATATCCGTCACCCCGTCCGGCGCTTCCGTATGCACTTCAGGATAACATGCCCCGCTCACATGGAACTGCCCCTGCCCTTTAATAAACTCTACCAGCTCACTGGCATAGCGGAAATCATCCTTAGGCGGGATATCCGGGTTCCTGTCGCCGCGCAACGCCAGCACATTCCAAAGCTCCGCTTTCTGCAGTTCTTCCAGAATGCTTTTGATTTCCTCCCTGCTGTAACTCATACATGTCAGATGCACCAACGGCTCAATGCCATATCCACATTTAATTTTCTTTGCCAGTTCCACCGTCCTGTTATTGGCACAGCTTCCTCCTGCCCCGAACGTCACGCTTATAAAATCCGGCTGCAGCTTCGCCAGCGTTTCCAATGTCGCATCAATGTTTTTCAGTTCCGCTTCCTTTTTCGGCGGAAAAATCTCAAAGGAAAGCACCGGTTTCTTCTCTTTAAATAAATCCTCAATAATCATCTTCCTTACCATCCTTCTTTTTATGTAACTTCTTTTTATGTAACTTCTTTTTATCTAACTTCTTTTTATGTAACTTTTTTTATCTAACTTCTTTTTATGCAACTTTTTTTTGTCTAACTTTTTTAATCTGACTTCTTTTTATGTAATTTCTTCCTTACCTATTCCAGCACATCGAACCATTCCCCTTTTGCCCAGGGGCTCCCCACATCGCACCGCCCATGGTGGTACTGCCTGTCCACTGTCCCTTCTTCCGCTTCCTCCGAAACCTGCAGCTTCATCCTGCCTGTCCCCGTCTCGGAAAAATTATCCAAAATACCCATTACCCTTGCAATATCTTCCTCACTTGCCTGCATCATAATCCTCCGCCTTTATGCCAATCCGCATTATGTTCCTTCACAATCCCTTACTGTAAATTTCCTAAAAACTCCTTATCTTGTCACTTCCGTCATCTACCGTCTTTTCTATCTTTTTCACAACAATGTAATAGCTGTAACTGTCATTTACCTGCACGCACACACGGTCGCCCTCCTTATGCCCCAACAGCGCCCTCCCTATCGGCGACTCCGTGCTGACCAGACCCTCCAGCGAATTGCCGCGCATGGTCGTCACAATCTTGTATGTCTCTACCGTGCCGTCCTCCTCAAACTGCACCTCCACCGTATTGTCCACCCCGATCTCGTCCTCCCCTGATTCATCCGAAATCACTTCCGCCGTTTTTATCATCCGCTCCAGAAAACGGATGCGGCTTTCATTCTTATTTTTCTCCCTTTTCGCCGCATAATATTCAAAATTTTCGCTCAGATCCCCCTGCGCCCTGGCCTCCTTCACCGCCTCCAACGCGTCCTTGCGCACCACCAGCTTCCTGTATTCTATCTCTTCCTCCATCCGTTTGATATCATTCTCCGTTAATTGATTGTGCATGCCTAAAACCTCCACTTCCGCAGTTCCTGTTCCACAAAAAGCCTCTCCACCGCCTCCCTGTAATCACACAGCCTGGATGCTTTCTTTATTTTCTTCCAATACTTTTCATAATCCGTGAAGAGACAGGCCATGTAAGACCACAGTTCTTTCATTTTAAAAAGCAGATTCGTGTCCCCGGACATTGCCTCCTTATAGGCCGCATACAGCCAGTCATGGAACTCCCGGAGCCTCTTCTTGTCCGCAGTGCCGCAGACCCCTGCTCCCGGAAACTCTGCCCCTGCATACTCCCTTTCCGGAGATACCTTCCCTGTTTGTTCCCATTGCCTTATATCCTGCACCAATGCCGGGTTTGCCAGCAGTCCCCTGCCCAGCATGACTTTTCCCACCGCCGGGAACTCCCTGCCAAAATCCGCATAATCCGCTAGGGTAAAGATATCCCCATTATAACACAATGGATTCTTACTTAGACGCACTGCCTCCGCAAAGATTTCCCGGTTGGGCTTATTTTTGTAAAAATCATTCCGGACCCTGGGATGGATAATCAGTTCATGCAGAGGGTAACGGTTGAAAATATCCAAAATGCCGTAAAATTCCTCCGGTGACGACAGCCCTATCCTTGTTTTCACTGATACCTTCACATCTGCCTTTGCATATACCTGGTCAAAAAAAGCATCCAAGCCCCCAGGATCTGCAAGAAAACCTGCACCCTTTCCCTTAGACACCACGGTCCCGGAAGGGCAGCCCAGATTTAAATTCACTTCCTCATAACCATAACATTCTTTCAGTTCCTTAGCTGCCCGCAGGAAAAAATCCGCCTGATTCGTCAAAATCTGCGGTACAATATATATGCCTTCATTATTTTCCGGCAGCACGTCCCGCACTTCCTTTGGGTTCAGCGCACGATTCTGATTCGGCGACAGGAACGGCGTAAAATATTTGTCCGTTCCCGGGAAGAAACGGTGATGCGCATTCCGGTAAATATATCCTGTAATCCCTTCCATCGGGGCAAAATAAAACTCCATCCGAATTCCGTTTACCTCCCTCTACTCAATGGTTTTCCATCCTTTGGTAATCCCTTTCCGAATTTAATATTAGTATAGCACAATTTTTCCCAATCGAGTAGGGGTGATTTTCCCCCTACTCGCCGCGCCCCCCATGTTTGCCCTAACAATGCAAGAAGGACAGGAGGGGCTGCGGGCGCAGCCCGTTCATCCTGACCGCCCGCCGGCCCGGCTGGATTTGCTATTTATCAACCCTTCGCAACAGAATATTACACATAACAGCCGACAGGATAAAAAAGAAAAGAAACGGTAAAAGCCTTTCAAATTTAAAAACACTCTCTGTCATTAATTTGTATCCCCATGAAGCGGGAAATAGTTTCCCTATTGTTTCAAACGCTTTTGGAAGTAATTCAGTCGGAAACATAATTCCGGAAAGCATAATTGACGGTAAAAAAACAATAATAGAAAACATAGAAGTTTTTGCCTGATCCTTTACTGCCAGACCAATGATACTGGCAAGGCTAAGAGATACCGCAATAAAAAGAGCAAGGCTGAAAAAGTACTTCCCCGGATTTCCCGGTATTTCAGCATGAAAAGCAAGCGGCGCGGCAATATATAAAATAATGCTCATAAGGAACAAATGAATATATGCTGAGATATTGGTTAAAGCAAGGCCTAAGATTAACGGGACACCATTCGCTTTGTAAACCTTTTTAATATCGCCGCTGTAAATTTCAACAAGAGAGGGCGGCAGACCAATCAGCGCCCCCATTGTCACACCAAATACAGTCATGGACTGAATAAGCGTATATCTCGCTTCCGGCATGACTGATGTAAATATACCGCCCATAATTACAAAGAACAAAAGCGGCACAATATAGCAGGTGATAAGTAATGTCTTACTCCTTATATCTAACTTCCATTGTAAAGAAACCCCGTACAAAAAAGCCCCCACTGTCACTCCCCCTTTGCGATTTTCATAAAGTGCTGTTCCAGCGAACCCCGGTCTATCTTAATATCTGTGATAATTTCTCCTTTTTCTCTGTACTGCATAAGCAGCGAAAGCAAAGAATCCCCGATATTTTCCGATTCATATCTTTCAATTCCATTTCCGGTTTGGATTGTGATAATATAATGCTTCCCGATTGTTTCGCCCAGTTGTTCGACAGTCCCGATAAAAACAATTTTGCCGCCGGAAAGAATGGCAATCCGGTCACATAACTTTTCAACCTCTGCCATATCATGGCTTGCTAATATGATTGTCTTTCCGATTGCTTTTAACTGACGGATTTGTTCATGTAAAGATATTTGCCCCTCAACGTCAAGTCCTGCGGTTGGTTCATCAAGAAACAGAAGATCTGGATTTCGTGTTAAAGCAAGTGCCAGATGGAGCCGCCGCTTTTGCCCGGTTGATAATTGATAATACGGCTTTTTTGCAAATTCATAAATACCAAGTGCATCAAGCGCTGCCCTGTCAGGAGATGTCTTATTCCATTTGGCAAACAGCTTCACAGCTTCCAGTGCTTTCATGTATTTCGGCAAAGAAGCCGACTGTAATTGAATGCCCATGATTCCATTTGTAGTAATGTTTCCGCTGTCATATTTCCTTAAACCCTCAATACATTCCAGAGATGTGGTTTTGCCTGCACCATTTATGCCGAGCAGTGCAAAGATTTCTCCTTGTTGTACGCAAAAATCTAAGCCTTTCAGTACAGCGTGGGTTCCATAACTTTTGGTTAAGCTGCTGATTTTTATAGCCTCATTCATTCTGTTTCCTCCTTACTTCCCCTTTGAAACGGGTCAACGCCTAAACGGGAAAAATAGACGCCTAATGCCTGTTCAACATATCCGTTAGCAATATGCTGAACCTCTTTCCATTTAGGGTCTGTATTCTGAAATTTCCCTAATTCAACAAGTCTGGGAAGAATACTCATATCTCCGCCAGTAAAATCCGTAATCATATCCCAATAGGCTTTTGCAAAATCCTGACCCTCATCACTATCCGCAGGAACATCTGCATTTTGAAGCCTTATTGCTTCTTCCTGAAGCTGCATGAAAACGTTCATAAACGCCATTCCGCTGTCTTTATCAAAATGGCTGCGGATATGGTCAAGCGTCTGGTCATCAAAATGTTTAATCAGCCAATAGAAATCATTTTTCATCTGCAAATTCACAATAATATCCGCATATTTTTTGAAATCAACCGACTGCATTTGAAGGACCTCCTCCCGCAGTACTTCCAATTCCCGGAGCGATTCAGACAGGCTTTCTACTTTTTTTCTGACAACGGCTGCCTGCTCCATGAGGACATCAGCAATTTCAGCCGGTGTATCAAGCGGAATAAGCCGATTCTTTATGTCGTCCAAAGAGAATCCTAAATGTTTGAGGGACAAAATCTGATGAAGCTTTACTATGTCTTTATCTGTATATAACCTACGCCCCCCTTCACTCATGGCAGAGGGGGAAAGCAAGCCCTCTCTGTCGTAATGTTGTAATGCCCGTACAGTAACGTCCATTTTTCTTGCAATTTCACCAACGGTCATATAACCTTGTGGTATCGCTTTATGTTTATCCATGTCACACCTCCTCGAATAGTATATCTCATTACGTTGCGTCACAAGCAAGCACTTTTTTCTGTTTCCAGTTAATATAATTTCATAGCCGTCAGCAGTCAGATTGTAGGGCAAAGCTTTAACCTATTGATTTACAACTTCGGTTTACGTTTACCTTTCGGGCTTCGGTTTGATTTGCAGCAATTCACCATCCCGCCATATCCACGAACGTTATTCTGCTATAATCGAGTAGGGGATGTTTTTCCCCCTACTCACCGCGTCCACCCAAAAAGTCAAGAGAGGACATTACCCAATCCTCACTGGAAAAATATTTTGGAGTTTGATAAATACAAAACATTATTCATATCTCTAAAATCTGTATAGTAATCTGGTTCTTTTTTCTCTAAATCCGAGCGGATATAGACCGAACTTATTCTAGGATTATTTGGAGTATGGCAAAACTGTACACTTATCAATTTAATGCTTGGCTCTCTACCAATCAATAAAACAACACTAATTACGACAGCAAACACTGCAAAACCTATGCTTATGCTTTTTAGTTCCGTTATCCATGAAAGAATATCCCCCACTACGGATAAAACATTCCAAAAAGAGAGTTCAAAAAGAGAAAACAGTAAGCTCCGCAGAAAACCTGTCTGATATATTACCCGGAACACATTCATGATGGAGTTCCAATTGACATCCCTACATAATAACTGGATAGCCGTCCGCATATAAGGATTTTCAATTAACTTAATAAGATTATTGGTTATCCGATGCCTGCCTGAAGGACTCACACGCAGACCAATCAGGCAGGTACCCACCCCTACCACCACAGTAAGAATGAGTTCTATCATCCATACCGTCTCATCGGACATTCCCTTTCCTTCCATCTCATCTATGATATTTTCTCCCCGGTATGGGCATAAATACTTAAATATTACTTTCCCATTTTCTCTTGTGTGCCATACCCTTGCCACCTGATATCCCGTAAATGCCCTACTGTCTGGCAGCATTTTTGATATTTTTACGTTTTCTGTTAAGTCCTCCATCGGATATGTATTTTCAACAAAAAGGCTTTTCACTCCCCTTGACAAAAACAAATCAGCCGCGCTTACCTGATTTTTATCCTGAAAGGACTGTGCCTCATATGCACCCACTAAAGTTTCTTTCTGATAAGACAGTTCCATGTCTACACAGGTGCATTCTTTTTCCGTGAGTGCTTTATCAAATACATAGACGTTCTTAATTATTGCGTCACAGTTATTATTTCAGGACTAATATCTGCTTTTACAGTTTCAGACCGCCTTCCTATTACCAAATTATCCATTTAACCTCTCCTTCTTCATTAACAAAACAGAACAGGGGGAGAAACAAATGTACATATTTCTCCCAAACATCTGCCTTTTCCCAACAGGCA
>CANDKY010000101.1 GCA_947385425.1 uncultured Lachnospiraceae bacterium
TAAATTCCGCTATTCTCTGATAGACAGTCATGGCAGCCGCATAATCCTGCGGGAAGGCTGCGGTTTCCATAATCTCAATCTGATAGGGAACGCCCTTATAAGTAAACTGCTGGATGCCCCTGTCCTTAAAGTAATCCTCGAACTTCCGGTACAGCGCGCCGTAATGCTTCGAGGGCAGTCCCACCGGCAGCGCCGCCTGCAGGAGCGTGTCTTTTGCGTTTAACATCTGCTTTTCCGCCTCCATCGCCACCGCAAACTTTAAGTAAAAGCCAACAGCACTTTACAAAAACATTATTTTTTACTTAGGCTTTACGCAAAAAAGGACGAACCTCCGTATAGAAGTCCGCCCTGAAATAAAATGTGTTTTTACGATAGAATACACTTAATACTGTCCATCCAGCCCCAACCATTCAGCCGGAGTCAGTACAGACAGGGAAACATCCTTGTAATCTTTCCGGTTTGCCGTGATAAGGTAATCCACCCGGTTATTCCGCCCTGTCATATACTGCACACAGTCCTCAAAATCTTTCCATTTTTGTCCAAACGCATCCTGTATGTCCTTTTCCGTTACAGAAAGAACTGCTACAAGACAGAAAATGTTTTCCATGATAACATATGTCCGTTCTGTATCATGTGTTTCTTTGCGGATGATATAGAACAGATCCGTTACAGAAGATGCCGTTATACATGCAAAGATTCCCTGCTCCCTAATCCTCCTAAACAGTTTTACAGAAATATCATATCCGTTTCTTTTAAGAACCATATCCAGAAGCACATTGGTATCAATTAACAGCTTCATACCGTTCCCTCATCCTTTCCTCCCTGTATTCCTCCAGTGTTTTCCCTGTATCCGGTATCACGCCTACGATATTCCCCAAAATGTCATCCAGAGATTTTTCACCTCCCGGCATTTCTTTCGTCTGCTGTGAGCTGAGGAACTGCACAAAGCTATATATCGTTTCTATCTGGTTTTCCGGCAGGGCGTTCAACAGATTTATCGTTTTCTCCAATGTTGACATACCATTCTCCTTTCCATGACCCATAAGACCACCTAATGCTTTTTATATATTATACCATCCTCTGCACAAATTAACTATTGCTTTTTTCTGCTCCAGATCATACAGGTAATCATATTCCGGAAACTTTCATACCGGATACACCATAATTTCCCACCCTTTACTGGCAAGTACTTCTTTTTTAGATTGTCCTGTTACAGCAGCTCATTTGTATCAGGCATCCGTTCTTTGAAAACTGAAGAACATACACCCTCATGTATATGGGTTCCGGTGAATGGCTCTCTGCTTTCAGTCCGCCATCCGTCCGGATATAATTGCATACAGTACAGCCAGTCAACGCGGCCGGGAAGGGCGCAGGAAACGGTGGGGAAAGGTATGTGTAAATTTAGAATAGGACAACTATTAACAAGCATAGATTGTATTGAATATACAGATGGAGGAAATATGGATAAGCAACAAGCTCACCTTATATGTCAAGAAGATATTCAGGCAGTTGACATCCAAAATCTAGTTGACATCAGCGATGTCAAAATAGACACCACCATGAAAAAGACTGACAGAATACAAACTTTTATCAGGGATATAAAAAACCCTTATTGTTTCCGTTGCAAAAATACTGTTGTTAAAGTTTCTTTTTGCAGCGAAGGCGGATCTTTTCAGGAACTGCTTCAGGATTATTTTAGTTCCCTGTCTCATAACGAATAATCTGAAATCCTTGCTTTTGCGCCTTTTTTATATATGATATAAGTGTGTAAAGAAATTCTAATCGGTCAAATTACGCCCGCTAAGAATTTCTAAATTACACACGTGAGAAGAAATTCTAAGGCATCAAAGAACGCTGCCTAAGAATTTCTATATCTCACATAGGAAGCAAGGTGCATTTATATTTTTAGGTTATTCGGAATTTGTTTTTAGAAAGGATGAATGATCATGAATATAAATGACCAACTAAAAGAATGGATGACGGCAGATTACACCCGTCTTTCAAAGGAGGATGGTGATAAAGAAGAAAGCGACAGCATCAATAACCAAAAAGCTCTCATTCAGCACTATGCCGAAAGCCGCCCTGAATTACGTCTGGTGAAGCATTATTCCGATGACGGATATACAGGGGTAAATTTCAACCGTCCTGGTTTTCAGGAAATGCTTGAAGGAATCAAAAACGGACAAATCAACTGTATCGTTGTAAAAGACTTGTCACGGTTCGGGCGCAATTACATAGAGGTCGGACGTTATATAGAACGAATCTTTCCGGCTCTTGGCATCCGGTTCATTGCGATCAATGATAATTATGACAGTTTGTACAACAACTCATCTTCCGACCAGCTTCTTCTGCCGTTTAAGAATTTGATCAATGATGCTTATAGCCGGGATATATCCGTAAAGGTGCGCTCCAACCTGGATGTGAAGCGCAGGCAGGGTGATTTTGTAAGCCCCGCTGTTCCCTATGGGTACAAGCGTTTGGAGACGGACAATACGAAGCTTGCCATAGATGAGCCTGCAGCCAATATTGTCAGGCTTATTTTTGCAAAAAAAATTGAAGGACAGAGCAACCTGCAAATTGCTGCTTTATTAAACCAGATGAAGGTGCCCACACCTATCAGGTACAAGCAGGAGAGCGGAAGCCGTGCAAAAACTGCTTTTCAGGTATACAGTACGCCAAAGTGGTATGGCACTACAGTCAGACGCATCCTTGAGAATGAAATCTATACCGGTACATTGCTTCAGGGAAAAACATACCGGCCTAATTACAAGATCCGGAAACCTGTTGCCAGACCGCAGAAAGACTGGTTCCGCAAGGAATACGCCCACGAAGCCGTCATCAGCCGAAAGGATTTTGATCTGGTTCAAAGCATATTGGATACAGATACACACCAATCTGCCGACCAGGAAACCATTTATCCCTTCTCAGGCATTGTATACTGCGGCAACTGCCACCAAAGCTGCAACCGCAAGCAGACAGTAAAGAAAAACAAAAGCTATTTCTATTATGGCTGCTATCTTTCCAACCACACTACCTGCTGCAAAGGATTCTGCATCAATGAGTCCTATCTGGAGCAAACCGTGTTAAATACGTTACGGCAATACATAAACGACCTGACTGACATGGAGCAAATGCTTTCCCATCTGGAAAACATCCCCAATCAGCAAGTCGAAATAAAGACCTTGACGCAGGAAATCGAACATGCGGAAACTGCTTTGCAAAAATATCGGCAGCTCCTTGCCTCGCTTTATGAGGATTACCACGAAGGCTTGTTAAACAAAGAGGAATACCTTGACCTAAAGGAATCCTATCAGACGCAGATAAACGAACTATCCGAGGCATTGGATAACATGGCTGCACAGCAGAGTGGACTGACTGCCCCATTTACGGCTGATACATCTTGTATAGATGAGTTCCGCAAATATCTGGAATCTCCTGTCCTCAACCGCAAAATGCTGGTATCTATGATAAAAAAAATATACATTTATCCCAAAAACCGGATACATATTGTTTTCCGGTTTCCTGATGAGTTTGAAAAGCTGCTGCATTTCTTGCCAGACACTGTTTCTAATAAGCTCATAGCAAGGGAGGTGTAGACGGATGCCACATAAAAGAAAAGGTAGAATTGCAGATACAGCCGTTATGGATTCTAACAGCGTTTCTTCCAGTCTGGAGGGCTCGTCCAAACTGATGCCTACTGGTTTATACCTGCGCATATCCGGCGAGGAAGCTGCAAAGGGCGAAAAACTGAATAACCAAAGAGACTTGCTGTTCAGCTTTGTCAAAAAACAAAACGACTTAAAAATTGTCGATATTTACTCCGACAATGGGGAAACCGGAACAACCTTTGACCGCCCGGAATGGACCCGTTTAATGGAGGATGTAAGAAAGAAACGTATCACATGTATCGTGGTAAAAGATTTGTCACGGTTTGGAAGGAACTACATAGAAACCGGAAATTATCTTGAAATGGTATTTCCTGTCTTAAATGTCCGCTTCATAGCAGTTAATGACAACTATGACTCAAAAAAGCTGGAGAGCAGTGCCCTTCAGCCGTTAGACACGATGATCAAAGGCATTGTGAATGAAGCCTATGCAAAAGACATCTCCCGCAAGATATTTACTGCAAAAGAAATCCAGCGGAAAAACGGATTATATTACGGGAATGTGCCGCCTTATGGCTACTGCAAAGATCCGGCTGACCCACACCACCTGATTGTCAATCAGGAAACAGCGCCTACAGTACGGCAGATTTTTCAATGGAAACTTGAAGGTATGGGAAATTTTCACATTGCCCGGCTCTTGAATGAAAGAAATATTGCGGCGCCGATGCGTTATCAGTTTCTGGCAGGCGCTGTAAAAGCTCCTCGTTACGAAAACAGCATCTGGCAGGGTATTACCGTCAAAGTCATCCTAAGCAACCGCACTTACACCGGGGATCTGGCAATGGGGAAAAAGAGGAAAAACCTCTCTAAAAATCTTCCCAAAAGCAGGAATATCCCCTATGAGGATTGGGTAATAACGGAGAATACCCATGAGGCCATCATAAGCCGTGAATTATTCTTTGAGGTCCAGCGTATTTGTATGCAGGAGCTGGAAAAAAACAGGGCAAGCCGTCACTGTCATTCGGATATTGATTCGCCGGATGATATTTTTGCCGGATTAGTTTACAGCGGGAACACAGGACTCAAGATGTATCGGGCACGAAACTATTATGAAAAGCATGGCATGAAGTATCGTTATACCACTGTTTCACAAAGGGAGGCGGGCTACTCAAAATGTTCAATCGTTACCATCAAGGAGGAACAGATACGGGAAACCCTTGTCTGCATCCTGAAAAAGCAGATGGAATTGGCATTGGAGCTGAATGATTACCTTGACACGGTACAGGAACATCAAACATTTCTTAGCCGAAAGGAGGAATTGGAAAAGCAAATCAAAGAACTTGCCACAAGGCACAAAGAACTTACTTCTATGCAATCAGATTTATACCTGCATTACTCGGAAGGACTGCTCACCCGTGAAAAATATTTCGCGCAAAAGGAAGAATACAGACTGGAAAGACTTTCATCAGAAAACCGGCTGGCAGAACTGAAATCCACCCTTGAACGCTTGAAAATACGCTTTTCCCCTCATAACCCATACATCCGGCTTCTATTGGAATTCTATGAAGGCGATTTCTTGTCAAAGGATCTTTTACATAGGTTGGTTGACAAAATTTATGTCTACGATTCTAAAACACTTGAAGTTGTCTTCAAATATCGGGATGAAATAGAACCTATACTCAAATTCCGGGAAAGCGGGGTGTTGCAATGAAAAGCAACTATTCTTCCGAAAATTTTATGGGTGACAATATTCTTGCCTGCTACCTGAGGGTATCCGATGAAGATTTTGACTTGAGGCATAATGTTCCGAAGGACGAAAGCACCAGCATCAGCGCACAGCGGCGGCTGATACACAGCTATATTGAGTCAAAGCCTGAGCTTAGGCAGATGAACATAAAGGAGTTTCTGGATGACGGTTATTCCGGTACGAATTTTGAACGGCCTGCAATTCAGGAAATCTTTCAACTGGTGTCCGAGGGCAGGATAGGCGCTATTATCGTAAAAGACATGTCACGGTTTGGACGGAACTATATCGAAACTGGCTGTTATATTGAGCAGGTTTTTCCTTTAATCGGAATACGGTTCATAGCCATCAATGATTCCTTTGACAGCTCAGAGTATATCGGTAATACACCCGGACTTGAAATGGCGTTCAAAAATGTTATTTATGACTATTACAGCAAAGATTTGTCTGCCAAAGTAAAGAGCATTAAGAAGATACAGCAGAAACGCGGAGATTTTGTAGCAGCAAAACCGCCATATGGATATATTATTTCCCGTGACGGCACCGGCCGACACTATGACCGGCACAAGCTGGAAGTTGATCCCAAATCCGCAGAAGTTGTAATGGATATATTTCGTCTGACGCTTTCCGGATGGAAACCGGTTAGAATTGCCCAATGGCTAAATGAACTGCATATCCCTACCCCTGCACAAAGGTTACACACCCTTTATGGCTTTCAATGTGGCGGTTTCACTGAAGATCAACTGATGTCCCAAATTTGGAAGCCTGTACAGGTAACAAAAATCCTGCAGGATGAAACAATGACGGGAGCGACCGTCAACAACCGCGTTCAAGTTAAAAGCGTGGGCAGTAGAAAGTTCAAGCGGCAGAAAACGGAAGACCATGTAGTTGTCAGGGATACCCATGAAGCTATTATTGACAGGGATACATTCCTCCAGGCAGCTGCAATTATCCGTAATCGCAAGACTGTTCGTACTGATAACCGGAAAAAGAATGAAAACCTGTTTTATCAGAAGATTTTCTGCGGCCATTGTGGATGCAGGCTGAAGCATGAAGTCCATACGCGCCATTCCCGTATTGATGCGATTTATTATTGCCCTCATGCAAGACCTTCAGGCGGAGATACATGCAATCTTCATTCCATAAAAGATGAAGTGCTAAAGGAACAAGTGCTGCGTCCGCTGCAGGTTCAGGTTCAGCTTATTTTGGACAGGCAGATGCCTCTTCCAAAGTCAGACAAAGAAAAGTTTCAGAGCAGGCTGCGGGCAATTTCTCGGCTGGAGGAACAGAATAAAGGCAAAGTTCCCCGTCTCTACGAGGAATACAGAACAGGGAAGATAAGCCGGGAACAATTTGTCAAACAAAAAGATGCTATATCATCTGCAAACAATGAGCTTGACTCGGAAAGGAGTGAAATAGAAGAAAAATTATACGCCATTGAATCCGCAGTTTTGTCTGCAAAACAGAAAAAAACTGAGTCAGAATCACTTTTGGAAATAACCAGACTAAAAACCCTAACACAGAATGCTGTTGATTTATTTGTAAGTAAAGTTGTCATATATTCCCCGGATTCCATTGAAATCACTTGGAAATCGAAGGATTTATTTGATGAAATACAATAGGAATGCCTGAAAGTCAGCATCCCTATCGAAAAATAAACTGATAAATGTGAAAAGAAATTCTAAGACTGCAAAATACGCAGTCTAAGAATTTCTATGTTTCACAAAAAAGATTGTAACTACAAACCGGTTCGTCTGTCTGAAACACAATACTCCACAATCACAATCGGCCGGCTCGTCTTCTTTAACAGGTAATAGCTGTCGTTCCCCTTTGCCTCTCTTTTGTTCTCCGGATCCACATTAATAACAAAACGCTTCTGTATCAGTTCCGCCAGTTTCTTCCCTGTAGCGCTGCCGTCGTAATAAAAAACCTGCGCACCGTGGACGTATTCCTCATGATAACTGTTCTGATGAATGCTCACAACGACTTCCGGCTGCGCCTCTTCAATAATTTCTATCCGCCGCTTCATATCCTGTACCTTTTTATTGGAAGCAGTTTCATCATATAATCCGCCTTCATCCAACCGTGTCATTACTACATGAATATCCTGCATTTCCAACAAGTTTTTCAGGCGCATGGCAATCTGCAGGTTAATATCCTTCTCCAGAGAATCGTTAATACCAACTTTCCCAGGATCCGCACCCCCGTGCCCCGCATCAATTACCACACAGATTTTTTCCCGTTTTCCCTCTTCCCCCTTTTCCTCCGCCACCCGGCTGGAATTAACATAAGCGGCACCTTCCCCTGCTACAAAATACATTGAAACAAGCAAAACTGCCGCCATTATAATCCCTAATATTTTTTTCTGTTTCTCATCCGCCATCTGTCCACCGCTATTCCCATGCTGTTTATTAAACTTTATGAAACAGCGGCCTGAAAAATACCCCTCCGCTGCAGAAATCCGGCTGCCGACGGGCATCCTACATCCGGCCTCTGTCAAGATACCCGCTAATCACGTCCCATATGGACGGCTTCTCAAACCCAAGCCGCCATGCCGCCACCCCGCCGATATTATATTTCTCCATAATATTCAGCTTGGCTTCAATCGACTGCTCGTCCTCCAGCCATACCTGATATAATGTATTGCCTTCTACGGCTTCCCCATAATTCTGGCACGTATCCTCATCCCATCTGGTTTCTATCCCATGGTTCGCCACAAACTGCTCGGCCGTTTCCATCCCCACTGCTTCACTGGTCAGGCTGGTGCCCTCGCTCTTCCATATACGGGTATAAAATGGAACTGCATTAATCACCTTCTCTGCCGGCACTTGTTCCACCGTCCTGCGGATACCGTCTTCCACAAATCCAATGGAAGCCACACTCCCTGCCTCGGGGCTCCCGTTATAATGTTCGTCATACCCCATAATAATTACATAATCAACGAACACTCCCTGCTCTTCCCTGTCATAATGATCCGTATATCCTGTAGGCACATAATTGTCCACGGATAGAACCAGGCCATTTATCCGGCAGGCCACAGACAGCTCCCTGATAAACTGGATAAAATGCGTTCCGGCATCCTGGCTGATGCTTTCAAAATCCACATTAATCCCGTCAAGGCCATATTCCAACGCTGTATTCACCAATTCCTCCGTCAGCTTCGCCCTCCGGCTTGTATGGGACAGCAATTCATACGTGTCCACAGCGTCCCTGTTGGAGAAATTGTCAATCAGTCCCCAAACCTCCAACCCAATGTCATGAGCACGCTTCACATAATCCAGGGACGCAAGGCTGGAGAAATTCCCTTCACTGTCAGTCAATGCAAACCAAGTGGGAGAAATTACATTAATCCCTTTCGTATTCTCCAACGCGGCTATTAACGTATCATTTCCTGTCTCCCCTGCTACCACATGCCATCCCAGGTTAATCTTATGCGCCCTCGTCAGGCTGGTATATTCCGGATTGGCAAATTCAGGGACTGCTTCTCCCTGCCCCTCTACGGCCTGCGCCCTTTCCGATGCTGCCGCGCCCTCCGCATCCATCCGCTTATTTTCAATATATCCGATAAAAGCATCTGCCGTCCTGACCCTGCTCCAATTCTCCATCTCTTCCAATACAATTACCGTATCCCCCTCCTTTAAATCCGTGAGGATAGGGCTTTTTACACCGCCCTGGTAACGGACAGACGTATCCTTTATTATCCGGCGTTCCGGCTTCTCTCCCGCCGCTTCCGTATACACAAGCATACGGTCCGGCCCCGTAAATGCCTCATAAGAATAAGCCTTAAACAGCTTTATATAATCCGCATATATATACAAAGCTTCGCCGCCCTCGGCCGAAGCGGCATACAGTGCAATCGGACACCCCATATCTACCGCGCCATTCTTTGTCTCATAAGCAGAAGCACCGATTTCCACCTTCACCGTGTCTTCCGGCAAAGTATATAATAATAACTGTTCATTTTTATCCTCATAAAATCTATTGCTGAAATACTTCTGTACCGTTGCCATATCAAAATAGTACTCGCCGTTTAACAGCTTCGCTTTTTCTTCCACACGTTCATCCTGAAGCACTATGGCAACCTCGTTATCCCCATTGATATCAAAATATTCCTCCAGATCCGCTCTTTCCTTCGAATAAGAATATTTGTCGACCAGTTTCACACCTACGCTGATTGCAATAACTACAATAATAAGGACGATTGCAGCCATTACCGGAATTATTTTTTTCATTGATCCAGTTCCCTCCCAACCGTCCTTATTATAACAAACTATTCATGTACCGTCATTAACAAATTTGACTTTTTACAGCTTTTTTTGACAGCGTACCTGTCTACAGCCATTCGGGGGTCTTCCTGCCTTTTCCATCGGCACGCTGTGCAGAGAAGCTTTCGCCGCTGACAAAATTCTGCCATCCCTAAAAACCAAAAGAAGATCTGTTTTTTCCCATTTGTGATATATTTTCTGATTTTGGTTTATACTTTATTAGCGGCAAAGGCAAAAATACCCCACCTCCCCTCCTATCCATAGTAACAGTAACCATTTCCTGCCTGCTAATATATAATTATACTATGGTGTAATAACGGAATGCCCGGACGCGTATCAATAAAAAATACTAAAAATAAAATTGCCCTTTTTTTAATAAATATTCGTGAATGTGAACTATAATAACGTGAAATCTTTTTGGAAAATTTTATTTTCTGAACAAACACATAAGCTTGTAAGACTTCTTCCATACTACTCTGGAAGAAAAGATTGAAATATCCCTGCACCTGACATACTCGGCAGCGATATCCAACTATACTGTTTTTAAATGATACCGGCCTCTGCGGGATGCAATATCCGCCGCCGCAGACTGCCTTTCTTATAGAATCGCCATGCCTCCTTCCGATACTGATTATCCGGAGACATCCCTTGAGTGTGATTATAACAGACTCCTTTGTATAAAGCAAGAAAAAAATGGAATTTTGTCACAATTTTATTAAAAAATTTTAAAGAGTGGCTAATTTCTATTGACTAAACAAAAAGGAAAGTATAATATACACTTAACTGTAAAGTATCATTCTTCAGGGTTAACAGCAGTTACACCCGGTAAGGCACTTTTATATCTCCTGCCTGGAAAAACATTTTTACAGGCGTATGGAAAAGGATAACCGCTCCGTATGTGTTTTTACCGGATGCAGCACAGGGTTCAGGTTAGTCACAATATAATGAGGTGGCAGTATCTTAATAGTAAGGATGTGATAACATGAAAATTGAAAAAGTAAACGACCATCAGATTCGCTGTACGCTTACCAGAGAAGATTTAGCCGACCGAGAATTAAAAATCAGTGAACTGGCATATGGAACCGAAAAAGCAAAGAATCTGTTCCGCGATATGATGCAGCAGGCATCCTATGAATTTGGATTTGAGGCAGAGGACATTCCCCTGATGATAGAGGCGATTCCCCTCAATTCCGAATGCATCGTTCTTATCATTACAAAGGTAGAGGATCCTGATGAACTGGATACCCGCTTTTCCAAATTTGCACCTTCCGTCCATGACTCGGAGGGCGATTTTGACGAAATGCTGGATAATCTGTCGGAAGGCGCTGATGACGTACTGGATTTATTCCGTAAAATACACGAGGGGAAATTTGCAGAAGCGTTGGAAAAAAATGCAAACCCGGGGAGCGTGGAGCAGGAGCCAAAAGGCCGGCAGAAAGAAGCCGCCCCGCAGGAGCTTACACGTATCTTCTCTTTTGACTCCATCAATACGGTAGCAAGGATTTCCCGTGTACTTGTAACCTGTTACGATGAAAGTAACTCCCTATATAAAAATGACGCAGCCCGCCGCTATGTCCTTGTAGTAAACAAAGGCAAACACAGCCCGGTGGAATTCAATAAGGTATGCAACATCTTATCGGAATACGGCGCCATTGAAAAATATGTTTCCGCAAGCGAAGCATATCTGGAAGAACACTTTAACCCGATAATCAAAGAAAATGCTCTGCAGGCGCTGAGCACGATATAATACAGATAATTTATTGCAGGCAAAAACAGAGCCGTCCGCTAAACGTTTAGCGTGACAGCTCCTTTTTGTTGCCTATTTTTCCAACATTTTTTTCACATAAATTCCCGTATAAGAATCCTTATTCTCCGCTACCTCCTCCGGTGTCCCCTTCGCAATCACAGTCCCTCCCCTGTCGCCGCCCTCAGGGCCGATATCAATAATATAGTCCGCTGTCTTGATTACATCCAGATTGTGTTCAATTACCACTACCGTATTCCCGCTGTCCGCCAGCTTATGCAAAATCTCTGTCAGCTTGTGGACATCCGCAAAATGCAGCCCGGTTGTCGGTTCATCCAAAATATAAATTGTTTTACCAGTACTCCTTTTGCTCAGTTCCGTTGCCAGTTTTATCCTCTGTGCCTCCCCGCCGGACAAAGTTGTGGAAGGCTGCCCCAATTTAATATAGGATAACCCCACATCATTCAGCGTTTCTATCTTGCGCTTAATAGAAGGGACATTTTCAAAAAATCCTACCGCTTCCTCTACCGTCATATCCAATACATCATATATGCTCTTTCCTTTGTATTTCACATCCAGCGTTTCCCTGTTATACCTCTTGCCCCCGCAGACTTCACACGGGACATACACATCCGGCAGGAAATGCATCTCTATCTTAAGAATCCCGTCACCGCAGCAGGCTTCACACCTTCCGCCCTTTACGTTAAAGCTGAAACGCCCTTTCTTATAACCCTTCGCTTTCGCATCCGAAGTGGAGGCGAACAAATCCCGGATCTGGTCAAAAACCCCCGTATAGGTTGCCGGATTGGAACGGGGTGTCCTGCCGATGGGGGACTGGTCAATATTAATAACCTTATCCAGTTGTTCAATCCCCTTGATCCCTGCATGTTTCCCCGGTATTGTCCTTGCCCGGTTCAAATCCCTCGCCAGGTGCTTGTACAATATTTCATTCACAAGCGAGCTTTTTCCGGAACCGGATACCCCGGTAACGCATGTCAGCACTCCTAAAGGAAAATCCACATCAATCTTTTTCAGATTGTTTTCCGCCGCTTTCTGCACGGTCAGCTTTCCGGCAGGCTTCCGCCGCTTTTCCGGTATCGGGATCCGCAGTTTACCGCTTAGATACTGTCCGGTAATGGATTCTTCCACCTGCATGATTTCCTCCGCCGTCCCCTGGGCCACCACCCGGCCTCCGTGTGAGCCTGCCCCCGGCCCGATGTCCACAATATGGTCTGCTGCCAGCATCGTGTCTTCATCATGCTCTACCACGAGCAATGTATTGCCCATATCCTTCAGATTTTTCAGTGTATTGAGCAGTTTGTCGTTATCCCTCTGGTGCAGTCCGATGCTGGGCTCATCCAAAATATAGCACACACCCACCAGCCCGGAACCAATCTGGGTAGCCAGGCGGATCCTCTGTGCCTCCCCGCCGGACAGCGTTGCAGTAGCCCTGGACAACGACAGATAGTCCAGCCCTACATCAATAAGGAAGCCTACCCTCGCATGTATTTCTTTCAATATCTGCTTCCCTATCATTTGCTGCTGTTTTGTAAGCTCCATTCCCTGCAGGAACTCATACAATCCGATGATTGGCATCGACGTAATCTCATAAATATTTTTCCCGCAGACAGTTACCGCAAGGGATTCCTTCTTCAGCCTCATCCCTTTGCAGACCTTACACGGCGTAATCTGCATAAACGTTTCATATTCCTGCTTCATCACATCCGACCCTGTTTCCCTGTAGCGCCGTTCCACATTCCGGATCAGCCCCTCAAAGGCTACGGGGTACATTCCTTCCCCTCTCTGTCCCTTATAGTATACGGTCACTTCCTTTCCGTTTGTACCGTTAATCAGAACATTCACGATTTTCTCCGGATACTCTTCAAACGGTGTATCCAGATCAAATCCGTATTCTTTGCACAAAGCCTGCAGAATTGCATTGGTAAAACTTCCCTTATCGCTGCACGACTGCCAGCCTGTCACTGCAATCGCCCCCTGGTTGATGCTGAGCCTTTTATCCGGTATCATCAGGTCGACATCAAATTCCATCTTATACCCCAGGCCAAAACATTCCGGACAAGCCCCGAAAGGATTGTTGAAGGAAAAACTCCTCGGCTCTATCTCACTGATACTGATCCCGCAGTCAGGGCATGCAAAGCTCTGGCTGAAATTCATCGGCTCTCCGCCGATAATATCCACCACCAGTAATCCTTCCGCCAAAGCAAGCACATTTTCGATAGAATCCGTCAGCCTCCTTTCAATACCCGGCTTAACTACCAGACGGTCTACCACAATTTCAATATTATGTTTAATATTCTTATCCAGCTTAATCTCTTCGGACAATTCATACAGATTGCCGTCCACACGCACACGCACATAACCGCTCCGTTTTGCCCGTTCAAAGACTTTCGCATGTTCCCCTTTCCTTCCCCGTACTACCGGGGCCAGCAATTGGAGTTTTGTCCCTTCCGGCATGTCCATGATCTGGTCTGCCATCTCATCTACCGTCTGCTTGCGGATCTCCCTTCCGCAGGACGGACAATGAGGGATTCCGATTCTTGCGTATAACAGGCGGAAATAATCATATATTTCCGTCACTGTCCCTACCGTGGAACGCGGATTCCTGTTTGTAGACTTCTGATCAATGGAAATCGCGGGGGACAGCCCGTCTATCTTTTCCACATTCGGCTTTTCCATCTGTCCCAAAAACTGTCTCGCATAAGAAGACAAAGATTCCATATACCGTCTCTGCCCTTCTGCATAAATAGTATCAAAAGCCAACGATGATTTTCCTGACCCTGACAGGCCCGTCAGTACTACAAACTCATTCCGCGGTATATCTACGTCTATTCCCTGCAGGTTATGCTCACTGGCTCCCCGGATCTTTATATATTCCCGGCGGGGCAGCATCTTCTTATTTCCGTCTTCCATTTTTTCCTCCATTCCAGTACCGCCACTTCTCTCCCAACGCCATCCCACTGGAAGGAAAACCGGCCCTTAATTGCTGGTCCGGTTTTCCTTCCTGCCGTTGGGCGCTATGTGGCTGTTTTCCAGTACCGCCACTTCCATTCCTGCGAAATGTGGTCGTTTACACTTCCTACTCTTCCATTTCAGCCAGTTGTTTCTTCAATTCGACCATCTTGTCCCTAAGTTCTGCTGCTGCTTCGAAATTCAAATCCGCCGCTGCTTTCTTCATCTTTTTCTGGATATCCCCGATCAGTTTCTCCAATTCTTCATAACTCATGGATTCGGGGTCTTTCTCCATTTTCAATTCTTCTTTGGCAATTACTTTCGATATGCTGATTAGATCGCGCACCGCCTTTCGGATTGTCTGGGGCGTTATGCCGTGCTCTTCGTTATATTTACTCTGTATAGCCCGGCGTCGGTTCGTCTCCGTAATTGCTGCCTGCATGGAATCTGTCATATTATCTGCATACATGATCACATGCCCTTCCGAATTTCTCGCTGCACGGCCTATAGTCTGGATGAGGGAAGTCTCCGAACGCAGGAACCCTTCCTTATCCGCGTCCAGAATAACCACCAGGGATATTTCCGGAATATCCAGCCCTTCCCTCAGCAGATTGATACCCACCAATACATCAAAAACATCCAGCCGCATATCCCTGATAATCTCCGCCCGCTCCAGCGTATCAATATCGGAGTGGAGATATTTTACCCGTATCCCTACATCCCGCATATAATCTGTCAAATCCTCTGCCATACGCTTCGTCAGGGTAGTTACAAGTACTTTGTTATGCTTTGCCGTCTCTTTATTGACTTCCGCTATTAAATCATCAATCTGCCCCTCCACCGGCCGCACATCTATCTCGGGATCCAGCAATCCTGTAGGGCGTATGATCTGTTCTGTCCTGAAAAGTTCATGTTCCTTCTCGTACTCGGAGGGTGTTGCCGATACAAACAGCATCTGGTCTATATGCTCTTCAAACTCGGAAAAATTCATCGGACGGTTATCCAATGCCGACGGCAGGCGGAACCCATAATCCACCAAAGTCATTTTTCTGGAGCGGTCCCCCGCATACATCCCTCTAATCTGCGGAATTGTAATGTGTGATTCATCAATAATAATCAGGTAGTCATCCCGAAAATAATCCATAAGCGTCAACGGGGTAGCCCCCTCCGGCAGCCCGTTCAAATGCCTGGAATAATTCTCTATCCCGGAACAGAAGCCCGTTTCCCGCAGCATCTCTATATCAAAATTAGTTCTCTCCGCTATTCTCTGCGCCTCTAAAAGCTTGTCCTCGCTCTTAAAATAGCGCACACGTTCTTCCAATTCAACCTCTATCCGATTACAAGCCTCCTTAATCTTCTCCTGCGGCACTACATAATGGGACGCCGGAAAGATCGAAATATGCCCGAGGGAAGCGTGCACCTTCCCTGTCAGCGGCTCAGTCTCCATAATCCGATCTACCTCATCCCCAAAGAACTCTACCCGGATCAGATAATCCCCTCCCTGTGCCGGATAAATCTCCAATACATCCCCCCGCACCCTGAAGCAGCCGCGGCTTAGTTCCATATCATTCCTGTCATATTGGATATCAATCAACTCCCGGATAACCTCATCCCTGTCCTTGCACATCCCCGGCCGCAGTGAAACAATCATCTCCTGATACTCATCAGGGCTGCCAAGCCCGTAAATACAGGACACACTGGCTACCACCACCACATCCCTCCGCTCCGTCAGGGAAGCTGTTGCTGACAAACGAAGCTTCTCAATCTCTTCATTGATAGAAGAATCTTTTGCTATATAGGTATCCGAAGAAGGCACATAGGCCTCAGGCTGGTAATAGTCATAGTAGGACACAAAATACTCCACGGCATTCTCCGGGAACATCTCCTTGAATTCTCCGTAGAGCTGGGCCGCAAGCGTCTTGTTGTGGGCGATGACCAGCGTCGGCTTCTGCAATTCCTGAATGACATTCGCCATCGTAAATGTCTTGCCGGAACCCGTAACCCCTAGTAAAGTCTGGAATTGATTGCCCTCCTTGAAGCCTTTGACCAGCTCGGCGATGGCCTGCGGCTGGTCGCCTGTGGGCTTGTAGGGGGCTTGTAATTTGAACTCTGGCATATGAAAACCTCCAATTTGTGACCGAAAAAAGTTTGCTTATTCGCCCGAAATTCGTGTAATTCAGTTTTCGATTCGTGTAAAATGGGCTTGCAAAGCTGGCGAATAAG
>CANDKY010000102.1 GCA_947385425.1 uncultured Lachnospiraceae bacterium
CTAACTCTGATAAATCCGGACAGGAACGGAAATGAAGTCTGCTTTTCCGTTCCTGGTCGCAGCGGCAGCAATCGTAATAACAGGCGTCGCAGAACAGGAGCTATTTTTCTAATCTGGCGCGGACACACGAAACATCGGCGAGTGCGCATCTTATCATCGGATATGAGGGAGAGATTGTGCAGTGTATACCTTTTGAAGAGCAGGCATATGCGGTGATGACACAGAATAATGATTCCATATCCATAGAGTGCTGCCATGTTTCCGATGAGGGTTCTTTCACGCAGGAAACCTATGATACACTGGTACATACACTGGCGTGGCTGATAGATAAATACGATCTGACGGCAGATGATATTCTGCGGCACTATGACTGCGGCGGTAAGAAGTGCCCTAAATATTATGTGGAACATATAGCCAGAAAGCATTGCTGTAATATC
Organism: uncultured Lachnospiraceae bacterium; assembly: GCA_947385425.1. Taxonomy (GTDB): domain Bacteria; phylum Bacillota; class Clostridia; order Lachnospirales; family Lachnospiraceae; genus Kineothrix. The sequence continues at coordinate 438 of CANDKY010000102.1, forward strand.
TCCGTAATAATAGCGTTCAAGAAAAGAGTGGCTTTCCTGACCGATATATTCTTTTTCTTCTATCAAAGGCGTGTAAACGAATACCCTGCTCTGCTTTTCATAGGAAAGCGCCCCTTTGGTTACAAGCCGCTTTATCAGGGTCTGTATTGGGACTCCATTTTGTAGATTGTGTTAATTTTTCGGTGATTTCATTGGTACTGATCGATGCGTGTCTCCATATGACTTTCAAGTGAAAGCCCTCATTTTGAAGGCTGTAGTGTACCTCAGGTGGAAAAATACTTTGATTTTGGAGGAATGAAACTGAACTTAGCAGAGAAGAACGTAATCATACATGGCGCAGAGATTATGCTTAGGAACTGTATGTAAATAACCTGTGACAGTTGCGCCGGATTTTTCTTTGAGTGTGCAAAATTACTACGTAATTACCCAAAATCGGGCGCATAGCGGGCTTTGCCCTAAGGGGGTATCAGAATGGTGGATTCCTTAGGGCTATGTAACTGATTTTGGGCAGTTACGTAGTAACTTGCTATCGGAGAAAAAGACCAGCAAATGGCATAGGTTATTTACATACAGTTCCTTACCAATAGAGAGTTTGAAATACTGTATTTATTGGCAAAAAGTTAATAACATGATTGAGGTGTAAAAGGGAAAAAAGGAGCAGTTATGATGAGGAAAAAAATAAACAAGAATAGAAAGTATCTGTTATACGAAGTGATGAGTATGACAGCGCTAATACTGGCTGGTTGTAGCGATAAAGTACCAAAGGTAACAGATATTGAAATAACATCGCCAAATGATGAAGTGATTTTTCCTTATAAAAATGATTGTGTTTATGCGGAGGACATAGCAGAGATTTTAAGTGATATTTATATCGAGGCAGAAGATGCAAATACATCGGGAAGCCTTGATACTATGCGGCGCATAATTGCGAGGCTTGGTGAGCATGGTTATGTGGCTGTTGACATTGAAAATCAGGTTGATATGGCAGGGGCAGAGCAGGTACTGGCGTTTTGCAAGGCAGCAGAGCAGAAGAAAAATGCCGAAATGACCATTATAGTGGTGACAGAGTTGGGATTTCGGAAGTTTGATTTGAAAACTGAAAACGGAAATGTAAATATTGTCCGGGGATACTTTCAGTATGACCGGAATGGGCGCCTGCAAAATGAAGATACAGCAAGCTATCCGGCTGATTTGTGGCAGTACACAGAGGAAGGTTATTTGATTTTTGGTGGAAGTTATTTTTCGGACGAGACCTATGTGCTTACGTTGAGCGATACATCAGAATATACGGCAATGCGGGTACTGCCATTAGATGGTCAGTGCAGGGAATTGAACCGGAAGTTCCATATCCGGAAGTCGTAAGCTATACAGAAAATGGGGACGGGACAGTTACGCTTACCATTAATGCGGTATATCCAAATGAAAACACGTCCAAAGCGTATTCACACAAAACAATAATCCGCCCGTTAGAAGATGGCGGTTTTCAGTATGTATCCAATCAGATGATTCTGTCAGAAGACGGCTATGAAACATGGTGGCATTCCGACCGCCTGACAGACGAAGAAAGGGAAAAACTTTTTTCACAGGAGAACAGTGCAGAAGAAAGCGGAACGGAAGCAGAAAATGATTTATGGTATCTTCCCCATGCGGAGGATTGTCTGCTGACCGATACGGAAAAGGATGTATTAAAAGACACTGCCCTGACAGGGGCAGGACAAGTCAAGGAAGTCTGTAAAGACATAGAAATTATCGGCGTCACATCTTATGGCTCTGATATCGAAGCGTTTACAAAGGAGCAGTGCAGGGAAGTTGTTTCACTTCTTGGAAAGGCAGGAATAGTACTCAATAATACTTTTCTGAGAAACTCCTTAGAGTTTCTCAGGTTCGGGATATTCCACACCAAACGTATCGACGGTAACCGTCTGGATCACCTGATCTTCCAGCGGTCTGTCGGAATAATCGGTAGCTGTTTCAGCGATGCGGTTCACCGCCTCCATACCTTCAATCACTTTCCCAAACGCCGCATAAGCGCCGTCTAAGTGCGGGCTTGTCTTGTGCATAATAAAAAACTGGGAGCCAGCGGAGTCAGGGTTCATGCTTCTGGCCATGGAAAGGACACCGGCGTCATGTTTCAGAGTATTATTAAAACCATTTCCAGTGAATTCCCCTTTGATGCTATAGCCCGGGCCGCCCATCCCGGTGCCTTCCGGATCGCCGCCCTGGATCATGAAACCGCGGATGACTCTGTGGAAAATCAGCCCGTCATAAAAATTTTTTTTGATAAGGCTGATAAAATTGTTTACTGTATTCGGGGCGGTTTCAGGATATAGCTCTGCTTTGATGATACCGCCGTCTTTCATGGTAAATGTAACAATCGGATTCTGTGCCATTGTTTTACTTCCCTTCTGCTGAATTATAGTTTATGATTATCATGTTCTATTTTATTGTATCTGAGAAGGGCGGTTTCGTAAATAGGTGAAATGAATGTTAGAGGAAATAGTTTTTTTGATTTGGGACAGGAAGCTGGTGGAACCGGCTGTAAATTTGAAGGGAAGTATGGGTGCGGAAGGAACTGCGATCCACATATGGGCAAGGGATGAAGCGAATGAAAATGATGTCCGGGACGGAGGGAAAAGGGCGGGGAGCGGAGAGGGAAAAGCCCCCGGAACCGACGGATGGAAAGAGGAGGGAAGGGAAACGGCGCATGGGGATGGAGGAGAGGGGGACGGCAGGGGGGAGAAGGGAACGGATGCTGAAAGAAAAAAACGGGGAGGAAGGGAGAACGGCAGGGCAAAAGACGGGAGGGGACCGCGCTGTCTGGAAGAATACAGTAAGGAAAATACGCTTTTTGTGACGGATAAAGGGATTCTGCTGCAGGAACTGAAACGTCAGGGACGGTATGCCATAGCCCTTTTGCATGAGGGGAACGGGGAGGAGGACTTCAGCGGCGTTTCTTATGCGGTTACGGATATCGGGGAATTGACGATGGAGTCTTTCGATAAGGCATACTGCCGTATGGCAGGGTTGCCGTGGAACATACTGGAAACGGAACGCTGTATTGTGCGGGAAACAACGGTAGCGGACGTGGATGAATTTTACCGGATCTATGCGGAACCTTCCATCACCCGTTATATGGACAGGCTTTATGATACGCCGGAGGAGGAAAGGGCGTATATGCAGGAATATATTAAAAAAATATATGGTTTTTACGGTTATGGGATGTGGAGCATTGTGCAGAAGGGTATGGGGCGGGTAATAGGGCGTGCCGGTTTAAGCTGGAGGGAGGGGTTCGGGCTTCCGGAAATCGGGTTTATGATAGAAGCGCCTAACCAGCGTAGGGGGTATGCTTATGAGGTGTGCCGGGCGGTCATGGAATATGGGATGGGGGAACTGGGATTTGAAAAGATACAGGCGTTGGTAGAGCCAGGGAATGAGGCTTCGGCGGCTCTTTGCCGTAAACTGGGTATGGAGTGGGAGGACAGGGTGGAAGACGGGGGGAAGGAGTATGACAGGTTTATCGGCAGGAGAGTTATATAATCTTTTCATGAATAATCTTTTCATGAGAGGATCTTTCCGAAAAAAATGTTTGACAATTTATTTTATATGTGTATAATAAGGGATGAACAAAGGCGTTTCTGTAAAAGCAGAGATGCCTTCTTTTTTGTGCACAGGGGCGCATGGGGAGTGTAGCGAGTAGGGGATGAGGCTATTTCCCTGCCCGATTGCACAGGAAGATGCCGTGGAGGCGATGCACGGGCCGTGCGGAGAGGGGGATTCCCCTGCCCGATGGTACGCAGAAGTGCAGGCGCTTTTGATATACGGCAGATATTTATGTGAATGCCCGGCAGCAGGCGGGCGGAAAGGGAGGAGTTTATGAAAAAGCTGGAAATCATCATTAAGCCTGAAAAACTGGAGGATTTGAAGGCGGTATTGGATGATAACGAGGTGAACGGCCTGAATATCGTAAATATTCAGGGGTACGGAAACCAGAAAGGTATTGTGAAGAAATACCGGGGCGCGGAATACCGTGTGAATTTGCTGCAGAAGGTGAAGGTGGAAACGGTAGTTAACGATGAACAGGCCGAGGTTCTCGTCAAAAAAATTGTAAATGAAATCAATACGGGTAATTATGGCGACGGCAAGATTTTTATTTATGAGGTATTGGATGCCGTAAGGATCCGGACCGGTGAGCGCGGGGAAGAAGCTTTATAGGCGGAACTGTAAAAAGAGGAAAAGGATTATCAAGGGAGATAATTGGAAGGCTGAGGAAGCCCGATGATTATCTTTTTTTATTTCCATATTATAATGTGGCGGGAATTTGTCGGCAGGGGTGCGGGCTTGCCTGAGAGATATGGAACAGGAAACAGGAGGAGGCATTATGTATTTATCGGATTTATTGGCCGGCGGGATGCCGCTGGAGGAAGCGACGGAGCTATTGCTCAATGTAGTGTGGACTTGTATCGCGGCTTTTTTGGTTTTTTTTATGCAGGCGGGTTTTGCCGTGGTGGAAGCAGGGTTTACGAGAGCAAAGAATGCAGGGAATATTATTATGAAGAACCTGATGGATTTCGTATTGGGGAGTATCTTTTTCTTCCTGATTGGGTTTGCGCTTATGTTTGGAAAAGACGCCGGCGGGATAGTAGGGGCAAGCGGTTTTTTTAACCCGACATCGCTGGCGGACGGTATGGGGATGAAAAACGGGCTGCCGATTGGGGTATTCATGATTTTCCATACGGTATTCTGTGCCACCAGCGCGACAATTGTGTCGGGAGCAATGGCTGAAAGGACGAAATTTTCTACCTATTTGATTTACAGTGCATGTATATCCATATTTATTTATCCGATCACAGGGCATTGGATTTGGTCGGACGGGTGGCTTTCCGGCATAGGCTTTCACGATTTTGCGGGATCTACGGCAGTACATATGGTGGGCGGCATACTTGCTTTCATCGGTGCGGCTGTGGAAGGGCCGCGCCGGGGGAAATTTACAAAGGAAGGGAAAGCAGTGGCTATTCCGGGGCATAATATTGTGATCGGTGCGTTGGGGGTGTTTATTTTATGGTTCTGCTGGTTTGGTTTTAACTGCGGTTCCACGACAGGGGCGGCGACGAATCTCGGCGATATTGCTATGACGACAAATCTGGCGGCGGTGGCGGCGACGGTGTCTGTCCTGGCAATTACATGGGTACGCTACGGGAAGCCGGATGTTTCGATGACATTGAACGGCACTTTGGCAGGGCTGGTTGCCATTACAGCCGGATGCGACTATGTGTCCAATTATTCCGCATTGGCAATCGGCGTGATTGCAGGGTTTATTGTGGTATTTGTCGTTGAATTTCTGGATAAAGTGGTAAAAGTGGATGACCCGGTCGGCGCGGTGGCCGTGCATGGCGGATGCGGGGCCTGCGGGACAATTATGACGGGTATTTTCTGCAAAGCTTCGATTTTGGAAGAGATGGGGATGACACGCCTGCAGTTTATCGGCGTGGAAGTGCTGGGCGTGGTATCCGTGATGGCTTATGTTGCAGTCTGCGGGGTGGTTCTGTTTACGGTATTGAATAAGACAATCGGCCTGCATGTCTCGGAACAGGAGGAAATTGACGGGCTGGATGTCCACGAACACGGAATGAGCGCATATGCGAACTTCCGGCTGCATGATGACAGGTAGGGCCTGGATTGAGGTATATGGTTTGCCTCGGATAAGGGAGGCGTAATGGGCATTGCCCTAAGGGTATCAGAATGGTGGATTCCTTAGAGCGTGTTTGAAAAATGCTTTCCGACAGATGTGCGTCACAATTACGCTCTAGGGCATACAGGCTTTAAGGGGCGGAAGGGGATTTCAATAGCGGATGATAACAACAGCGCCTCCATGGCAGTCAGAAACCATGGGGCGCTGTTGTGTTATCTATGCACGGGCCAGTCAGAAGAGAGATGCTGCGGAAGCGGCGCATGTGAGTATGGGAGAATATCATTTCCCTGTCCGATTCCGCGGTAGAAAATTAACGCACCGGATATTGCAGGCCGGGGAAAGAAACGCTATAATAGGTAATGCGGAATAGCATGGCCGGCAAGCGGATATTTTAGAGCTGCAGCTATCAATCAATGTATGAAAAGAGGATGCAAAATGTTAGAAGTGCGTAATCTGACTTATGAGGTTGTGGAAAATGGGGAAAACGTAACGATCGTGAAGGACATCAGTTTTACGGTAGACGACGGTGAGATGCTTGTTATTACCGGGCCGAACGGGGGCGGGAAATCTACGGTGGCCAAACTTCTTATGGGTGTGCTCAATGCGACTGGCGGGGAAATTCTGCTGGACGGAAGGGATATTAAGGATATGGGTATAGACGAGCGGGCAAAGGCAGGGATCGGTTATGCGTTCCAGCAGCCGCCCACATTTAAGGGGATGACGGTGCGGCGTCTGCTGAACCTGGCAGCAGGGAGGGAACTGCCGGAACATGTATGCTGCGATCTTTTAAGCAATGTGGGGATGTGCGCGCGGGAATACTTGGACAGGGAGGTGGATGCTACGCTTTCCGGCGGGGAACGCAAAAGGGTGGAGATTGCCACTGTGCTGGCAAAAAGCCATAAACTTTGTATTTTTGACGAGCCGGAGGCCGGCATTGATTTGTGGAGTTTCTCTATGCTGGTCAAGGAATTTGAAAAAATTCATGAGGATAAGCAGGAGACACTGCTCCTGATATCCCATCAGGAGAAAATTATCCGGATGGCCGATCGGATATTAATTATAAAGGACGGGGCGGTGAATGCCTGCGGCAGTGCGGAGGAGATTCTTCCGTTACTATTTGGAGAGGAGCCGGGGTGTTCCTGTATGAACCGGAAAGGAGGGCAGGTTTATGGAACTGGATGCGGTAACAAGTAAGGTGCTGGAGGCGATTGATACTAGCGGGTTTAGGCAGCAGGGGGCTTATAACCTGCGCTATAACGGGCAGGCGCTCTGCCATGGCGACAGTGAGCATATTAAAATAAAGAAGAAAGAGGATAAGCCCGGCATTGATGTTTTTATCAGCGGTGAGGCGCAGGGGGAACAGGTGCATATTCCGGTGGTTATCTCGAAGTCCGGGATGTCGGATAAGGTCTACAATGATTTTTATATTGCAGAGGGGGCTGATGTGGTGATTGTGGCCGGATGCGGCATCCATAACAGCGGATGCAACGAGACAAGGCATGACGGCGTCCATGCATTCCATGTGGGGAAGAATGCCAAGGTGGTATATGAAGAGAAACATTACGGGGAAGGGGAAGGAACCGGAGATAATATACTGAATCCGGTGACAGAGATTGATTTGGAAGAAGGGGCGGTTTTTACATTGGATACGGTGCAGATACGGGGCGTCGATTCCACGGAGCGCAGGACGGAGGTGGATATGGGGCCCGGCAGCAGGCTTGTTGTTATGGAGAAATTAATGACCCATGATAAACAGTCCGCCGTTTCCAATATGGAAGTCCGGATGAACGGTGCGGGAAGTTCGGCGCAGATTGTTTCGCGGTCTGTGGCAAAAGGGGCGTCCAGGCAGACCTTCCATCCGAACGCGGTAGGCAATGCCCTCTGTAAAGCACATATACAATGCGATTCCATTATAATGGATGAAGCACAGGTGTGTTCCATACCGGAAATTGATGCGCGGAATATTGATGCGCAGATTATCCACGAGGCGGCCATCGGCCGGATTAATACAGAGCAGATCTTGAAGCTGCGTTCGTTCGGAATGTCTGAGGAAGAGGCGGAAAATGTAATTATAGATAACTTCCTGAGGTGACGGGAGCCTGGTATAACGGCTGTTGTTACAGTTCACTCACAATGTCATTAACTTAAGGTTTTCGGCAGAATTAAAAACCTTAAGTTTACCAAAAACCAGGTGCCTGTTTTACTTTCGGAGGTACCCGGCCTGTCTTTTTGCATCGTTTTGGATGGAGGTTTTACTTAACAGAAGAACGGAAAACCTAGGGGAAAATGGCCATGGATGGCCATTTTAGGCTGTGTCGGGCATGGATGCCCTTCACAGCCGACCCGGACTTTGCTGAAAACTACCCTCTTCTGTTTAGTAAACCCCATCCAAATAAGCTGCAAAAAGACAGGCCGGGTACCTCTGAAAGCAAAGCAGGCACCGGCCTGTGCACCATACAGCCTTAAGTTAATGACATTGGTTCATTCCTCTGCCCTATGCGCGGCTCTGGCCAGGAGGCGCCGGACAGCGCAAATTCCAATTGACCATGGATAGCCTTTGTGTTAGAATGAAAATATATTATCGGCCGGACGCAGGATAGAGGATGTTTACGGGCTTGTTGTGTTAATATATATCAGCGGAAAAGCCTATATTATAATAGCAGGCAGAGGATGTTATTATGGATATAGGTTTTTTGAATATTGTATTTTATGAAATGGGTTTTCAAATATGCCAGGGAAGAGAAAGCGGAGGTAAATGATTATGAGTCTTTTGGAAGAGTTGGCGACATTGGGTGTGGATGTAGAAGGAGGGGTTAAACGTCTGAGCGGCAAGCAGTCTCTGTACGAGAGGATGATGTTTAAGTTCCTGGATATGGTGAAAAAGTCGGAGGTTTCCCCCGATTTTGACAGCAGCAGTTATAATGATGTGATGGAGGTGGCCCATGCGCTGAAAGGGGCGGCCGGGAATCTGTCGGTAACTCCTCTTTATGAGGGATACGGGCAGATCGTGGATTTGCTGCGCAAGGGAAAGCCGGAGGAGGCCAGGAAAGTTTTAGTGGATATGCTGCCGGTCCAGGAGAAGATTATGGACTGCATAGCGAGACATGCGAATGCGTAAAGAATATATGGGAATGAGGGCTGAATGGATAAGGGAAAAACAATACTGATAGTGGACGATGTGGAAATTAACCGGATCATCCTGGCTGAGATATTCAATGATAATTACTGTATTATGGAGGCTGGCAGCGGTGCGGAAGCTATTGGGCTGATTAATAGTAATCCGGATATTGTGGCTGTGCTTTTGGATTTGCTCATGCCGGGGGTGAGCGGCCTGGGAGTGTTGGAGGATATGAACAGGACCGGGAAGATCAAACATATCCCCGTGTTCCTTATAACGGCGGCGGAAAGCGACGCTGTGTTGATGGAGGGGTATCACCTGGGCGCGGTAGATGTAATCCGGAAACCGTTTATGACGCAGTTCCTGCGCTGCAGGGTGGGCAACCTGATTGAGCTGTATGCTCACCGGAATGCACTGGAAGATATTGTGGAAGAGCAGGTAGCTAAGCTGCAGGCGGTAAACCAGTCTATGGTGGAAACGCTGGCGGCGATTATTGAATTCCGCGACTGTGAGTCGGGGGAGCATGTAAAGCGCATCGGCAGGCTGACAAGGATCATGCTGACAGAAGTAAGCAGTACATATCCTGAGTACTATCTGCCAAAGAAGGAAATCGACACGATTGTCACGGCGTCTGTGCTTCATGATATCGGGAAGATCTCGATTCCGGATCAGATTCTTAATAAGCCCGGAAGGCTGACTGCGGAGGAATTTGATACGATGAAACTGCACACAGTGAAGGGCTGTGAGATACTTCAGGGCATTCCGGATATTATGGATGCGGATATTTACAGTTACAGTTATGATATATGCAGGCATCACCATGAACGCTGGGACGGAAAAGGGTATCCGGACGGGCTGAAGGGCGATGAGATTTCGATTTGGGCGCAGGTGGTAGCGATTGCAGATGTGTATGATGCCCTGACAGCGGAGCGTGTATACAAAGCTGCATATAGCCGGGAAAAGGCTGTGGATATGATATATAACGGGGAATGCGGTACATTCAATCCGAAATTACTGGAGGTTTTCAGGAAGGCCCTGAGACAACTGGAGAACGATATCTGAAAAGATACCGGTATGGAAGTGCCGCCTGCCGCCGGCAGCAGTGCGGGACAGGAGGGGCTCATTTTCAGTACAAGCAATGCAGATATTTTTGTGAATATGAGAGTGGACAACAACTATGGATAAGAAAATAACAAGACTTGTACGGCGTGGTTTTGCCAGCGCTATGCTTATTTGCATTATTGTGTTTGTATTACTGACATTGCTTATGTCGCATAAAACACAGGGTTCCATTATGGAAATCAGTGATATTTACATGTCGGAGATGAATGCGCAGATCCAGCAGAAGTTCAGTGTAATCATCGGCCTGTGCCTGGAACGGGTAGAAGGGATAGTTAAGGGGACGCCGGCCGGGGAAGGGGAAATTACGGATGAAATGCTGGAGGTAATGGAACGGGATGCCCAGATCAGGAATTTTATATGGCTTGGGCTGTATATGGAGGACGGCAGTGTGCGGACGATATACGGCGAGGAGCTGGAAATTGACGGGGAAGAGGATATCCGTTACTATCTGAACCGGGATGGCAGGGCTATACTGCGGGGGAGTGATAAGCAGGGGAATAAAATACTTTTGCTTGCGTCAGAGGCGGCATATGAAACGGAAGGCGGGAAAAAGAGCGCGGCGCTGATGGCGGGTATTTCAATGGATTTTTTGAAAGAGGCATTGTTTCTGGATGAAGAGGATGCCATGCTGTATTCCCACATTATTGATAAGGATGGTACTTTTATTATACGGAGCGGCGATGCGTTCCGGCAGAATTATTTTGAACGGGTCAGGGCAGAATATATGGAGTATGACGGCAGGGAAGCAGAGGATTATATAAGGGAACTGCAGGATGCCATAGATAATTCCAGGGATTATTCCACATTATTTAATACGGAGGAAGGGAGACAGCATATGTTTTTTTCCCCGCTCTCTGAAAATGCCGGCTGGTATTTGATAACGATTATGCCGGAGGGGACTTTGGACGAGTCAATTACAAAGCTGGATACGATCCGGCTGATGATTATGGTCGGGTCGGCGGCGGCTATTATGCTTACCATGTCCGTGATTTTTGTCCTGTATTACAAATTTTCGCAGCAGCAGATGAGGCGGCTGGCGGCAGCGCAGCGCGAGGCAGTCGCCGCCAATATGGCCAAGAGCGAGTTCCTTTCTAATATGAGCCATGATATCCGCACTCCGATGAATGCCATTATCGGGATGACAGAGATTGCTTTGAGGAATATGCAGGATATTGTCAGGGTGGAGGATTGCCTGCATAAGGTAAAGCTGTCCAGCAAGCATTTACTGGGGCTGATCAACGATGTGCTGGATATGTCGAAGATTGAAAGCGGGAAAATGACCCTGAGCATGGAACCGATGTCCTTGCGGGAGACTATGGATGACATTGTAAATATCATCCAGCCGCAGGTGAAGGAAAGGCGGCAGTATTTTGACATTTTTATAGATAAAATTATTGCGGAAACTGTGTTTTGTGACAGTGTTCGCCTGAACCAGGTGCTGTTGAATTTTCTGTCCAACGCTGTGAAGTTTACACCGGACGGCGGGAGGATTGATGTATTTCTGAGCCAGGAGGCATCCCCCCAGGGGGAGGAATATGTCCGGACACATTTCCGGGTAAAGGATAATGGGATCGGGATGTCCGAGGAATTCCAGCAGAAGATTTTTGATACCTTTACACGGGAAGAGACGGACAAAGTACACAAGATTACCGGGACAGGGCTCGGCATGGCGATTACAAAATGCATTGTGGATCTCATGGGCGGGACGATTGAACTGCAGAGTGAGCAGGGGAAGGGAACCTGCTTCCATGTAATATTGGATCTGCGCAGGGAACTGGTCAAAGAAGAAGATATGAAACTGCCGGATTGGCATATTCTGGTGGTGGATGACAATGAGATGCTTTGTTCAAGCGCGGCTATTAATCTGGAAGAACTTGGGGCACATGCCGAATGTACAGTGGACGGTGAGGAAGCGCTGAGGATGATCGAAGAGCGCCACAAAGACAACAGGGATTATCATTTTGTGCTGGTAGACTGGAAAATGCCGGTTATGGACGGTATTGCGCTTGTACGGGAGATGCGCAAACGTGTGGGCAATGACATTCCGGTATTCCTGATGTCAGCTTATGACTGGGGAGAAATAGAGGAAGCGGCGAAGGAGTCTTCGGTGGAAGGTTTTATTCCGAAACCGCTGTTTAAGTCCACCTTGTATGAACATCTTGGCAGGTATGCAGGCAATCTTGAAGAAAAAGAGGATGATGAGGAAAAGGAAGCGGATTTTACCGGGAAGCATATCCTGCTTTCGGAGGATATAGATTTGAACTGGGAAATTGCAAGCGAAATTTTGTCTGAGACCGGGATGATTTTGGCGAGGGCTGAGAATGGGAAGGAATGCCTGGAAATGTTCGAGAAGTCGGAGGTCGGATATTATGACGCAATTCTGATGGATATCCGTATGCCTGTGATGAATGGATATGACGCAACGTTAGCAATCCGTGCGCTGGATCGGCCGGATGCGGGGCTTCCGATTATTGCCATGACGGCGGATGCCTTTTCCGATGATGCACAGCACTGCCTGGAAGTGGGGATGGATGCGCATATACCGAAACCGCTTGATGTAAAGGAATGCATGTCTGTGCTGACAAAATATTTAGGTGAGAATTGATATTCCGGAGATTTTTATGAAGAATGAATTGTTGACGATAGGCCCTTTTACGGTATACGGGTATGGCCTGATGATTGCAGCCGGGATATTGGCGGCATATTGGACGGGGGAATACCGGGCAAAAAAATACGGGCTGGAAGCGGAGCATGTATTTAATTTTGTTGTTTGGTGTGTAGTGGGCGGTTTCCTTGGGGCGAAGGTATTATACTGGGTTACAAATATAAAGGAGATATGGAAGGATTTCAGTACAATCCTCAATTTTGCAGACGGCTGGGTGGTATATGGCGGTATCATCGGCGGTATATTGTCGGCCATGCTGTATGCGAAAAGAAAGGGGCTGTATTTCCCGGCTTATTTTGACTTATTGATTCCATCCGTGGCGTTGGCACAGGGGTTTGGAAGGATTGGCTGTTTTCTGGCCGGCTGCTGTTACGGGGTAGAGACGGACGGGCCGGTGGCAATCGTGTTTCATGAGTCAGCTTACGCGCCGAACGGCATTCCTCTGCTGCCGACGCAATTATTTTCCAGCGGACTGGATTTTCTTCATTTTTTCATATTAATATGGTTTGCAAAAAGAAAGAAGGCAGACGGACAGGTCGGCGGGCTGTACCTGATTTTGTACAGCATTGGCAGGTTTGTGCTGGAGTTTTACCGTGGGGATTTGATACGCGGGAGCGTGGGGATGTTGTCTACTTCGCAGTTTATTTCTATTTTTACGGTGGCGGCCGGATTTGCGATTTTTGTCTGGTGCGGGAAACGGGCTGGTGTGCAGTATAAATAATTTGTGACAGCCGGGCAGGGTTCTCCAACGGAATGCCTGCCCTAATCAAATGATGAAATGTTAACTATAAATAAAAACAGGTTGACAATATATAATAGCTGGATTATACTGGTATAACAATGTGGAGATACCAAATATATAAAGGGAGGCAGTTGCTATGAGAGATAATTATCCGGCAGGGGCGCAGGAGGCAGGGCAGTTTGGAAAACAGGGGACCAAAGCACAGAAACTGGTGTACTGCGGAATTTTTACGTCATTGATTGCGGTGGGTGCATTTTTAAAGATTCCGGTGCCCGTGGTTCCGTTTACCCTGCAGTTTCTGTTTACTATGCTTGGCGGGCTGCTGCTTGGCGGGAGGCTGGGGGCTGTCAGCGTGGGGGTTTATGTGTTTCTGGGGCTGGCAGGGCTCCCTGTTTTTTCGGAAGGCGGAGGGATATGGTATATTTTGAAGCCAAGCTTCGGATATATCATTGGTTTTGGAGTGGCAGCTTATGTGACAGGGAAAATGGCGGAGCGGATGAAGAAACGGACGGTTGCAGGGTATCTGGCGGCGAATTTTACGGGTCTGGCTATTGTTTATGGTATGGGGATGGTTTATTATTACATAATCTGTAATTTTGTAATTCATACGCCTATCGGGGTATGGCCGTTATTCCTGTATTGTTTTCTTCTGGCAGTGCCGGGGGACATCTGCCTATGTGTCCTGGCGGCATTTCTGGCTAAGAGGCTCAGGCCGGTTATATGGAAATAGGGAAAATGGGAGGAGATGCTATGAGTACGGCAGGTGAATTAAAGGAGAGGGTGTTGGCCGGGGAGCGGATTGGCCGGGAGGAAGCACTCCGGCTGCAGGAGGAGCCGTTAGAGGAGCTGACAGCGGCGGCAGATGAGATACGGGCGCATTTTTGCGGAAATATGTTTGACATGTGTACAATTATCAATGGGAAATGCGGGAAGTGTTCCGAGGACTGCAGGTATTGTGCGCAGAGTATCCATTACCATACGGCCTGTGAGGAAAGCTATCTGCTGCTTCCGACGGGGCAGTTGGCGGATCAGGCAAAGAAAAATTTTGAACGCGGGGTGCTGCGTTATTCCATTGTTACTTCGGGCAGGGCGCTGTCTGACCGGGAGGTGGATCAGGCATGCGAAGCGATACGCGCCATACGCAGGGAGACGGGGATTCAAGTGTGCGTTTCTTTTGGCCTGTTGAAGGAGGGGCAGTTTCGCAGGCTGGCGGAGGCAGGTGCTTCCTGCGTACACTGTAATCTGGAGTCTTCGGAGCGTTTTTTTCCGCAAGTGTGTACAACCCATACTTATGCGGAGAAAGTCGAGACGTTAAAAGCGGCGAAACGAGCAGGGCTTTCGATTTGTTCCGGCGGGATTATGGGGCTTGGGGAGACGATGGAGGACAGGATAGATATGGTGCTGACGGCGAGGGAACTGGGGGTGAAATCCGTTCCGGTGAATCTCCTTAATCCTATTCCCGGGACGCCTTTTGAGAAAAACCGTATTCTGACGAATGAGGAACTTTGCCGTATAACGGCTATTTTCCGGTTTTTAATACCGGACGGGATGATCCGTCTGGCGGGAGGCCGGGGGCTTTTGGGCGACAAAGGGGAAAAATGTTTCCGGAGCGGCGCCAATGCGGCGATCTCCGGCGATATGCTGACGACAGCCGGGATTACGGTGGAGACGGATATGGAACTGACAAAGAAACTGGGGTACGAGGTAAAGCTGGGTAATGAGTAGGAATATTTTTATCACGGGGACGGGGACCGATGTGGGGAAAACCTTTGTGGCAGGGCTGATCGTGAAGAAACTGTCGGAGAGCGGAAGGGGCGCGGCTTATTATAAAGCGGCTATGAGTGGTAATGTGCGCGGGGCGGACGGAAGCCTGATTCCGGGGGACGCGGTATGGGTAAAGGAGGTTTCGGGCATACGGCAGCCTTTGGAGGAGATGTGCCCTTATGTATACGAACATGCATATTCCCCCCATCTGGCCTCAAGGCTGGAAGGGAATCCGGTGCGTATGGATGTGGTGAAGGAACGGTTTGGCGAGGTATGCAGGAAATATGATTATGTGACGGTGGAAGGCAGCGGCGGCATCCTCTGCCCGATATGCTTTGACGGGGAGAAGATTTGGCTGGAGGATGTGATTAAGGCGTTGGGGCTGGCCTGCCTGGTAGTTGCCGATGCAGGGCTGGGTACGATTAACAGTGTTGTGCTGACCGTGGAGTATATGCGCGGGAAGGGGATACCGGTGAAAGGTTTGATTTTCAACCGTTTTCATCCAGGGGATATTATGGAAGCGGATAATATACGGATGTGCGAATATATGACAGGGCTGAAGGCATTGGCGTGTGTGAAAGACGGGGATACACGGTTGGACATGGATGCCGGGGAATTGGCAGCACTGTATGGGTAAAGAATGATTAGATTAATGGCAATATGGCAGGCGGCAGGATAGCGGAATCAATGTCATTAACTTAAGCTTCCCTGAGCGCCGCAGACCACATATCTCATCCGGA
>CANDKY010000103.1 GCA_947385425.1 uncultured Lachnospiraceae bacterium
CGGATTACATAACGATTGTTCAAGAAATAATTGAAGAACAGAAATCAGGAAAAGCAGAAATGGCATAGGAGGTAAAATGGATCATAAAGAAGGCGAATTTAGAAAAATATGTTTTCACTGTGCTTCCATCTATGAGACGAAAGACGGGGAGATATTGATGTGTCCGGTTTGTGGCAAAAGCATACTGTCATCAGAATATGAAAGGGTAATGCGAGGTAGACAAAGTGATGGAGGACAGTCCGCATACAAGGGAAGAGATAATGAAGATGGTTTTGGAAATACGGGATAAAGTGAATGTCAAACGATTGGAGGAAGAGGATTTTAAAGGTTTTTGGGATGATATAGATATTGATTAAGGGAAGAAGGTTAAATACATATGTAAAGGAATAAAAAAGTTGAAAAATTTTTTGTCCTTTACTTGACACGGGCAGAACCAAAGGACTATGAGATTTATGATTTTGTTCTGAAAAATTACTATTGGCTACGATTTAGTCCGATTGTGGCAACTGATGTAAAAGAAGCTGGTCGCAATCCTAAACGGGTGCAGCGTGAAGTACGGAAACAGGTACAGAATACAGGGATAGCAACAAAATCGCAACAGGCTTTGAAATTACAACAGGAGCAGTTGAAAATTGGCTTATGCATGGAATGACAGATAGAGAGGTTTCAGAGGAAGATTGCATTAAACTTTTCAATGTAAGTGGCAGTTTATGTTATGTGCTTCATGCCTTGTTTGGAACCGATTATGGGCAATAAAGTTGGCTCTATTTTGGCTCTAAAAATTTGGACGGGTACAAAAATGAGAGAGATTTTTAAAGAATATGGATAATAAATGCTTGAAAAATGAGGAAAAAACAGCCAGTTCAAGCTATCTGCCGAGGAGGACCAGTTGTACCCATTGTAAAAGCGATATCACTGCTTCGGATAGACAATAAGTGAAGTTTGGAAGTGATATAATCCAATTTGTAAGTTGAGAGTTTTTGGAGGAGAGATATGGAGTATTTAACAGCAACAGTGGAAATGGCAGATGCAATACACAATATTTTACATACAACAATTAGAACGGTATATCCAAAGTATTATCCTAAAGAGGTAGCAGATTTCTTTTGCCAACATCATAGTAGGGGGCATATTTTAGAAGGGATAGCTTCTGGGAATATGGGAGTATTGATAAATAGGGACATTATTATCGGTACGGGATGTTATGACGGTAATCATATTACGGGAGTATATGTGTTGCCAGATTATCAGAAACAAGGCTGTGGTTCAGGGATTATGGATTGCTTAGAAATGGAGATCTCAAAAAAACATGATACAGTTCTCTTAGATGCTTCACTTTCGGCAGTATGTTTATATGAGCATAGAGGGTATAAGACAGTAGGACATGGAATTTATGAATTACAAAATGATGTCAAACTGGTTTATGAAGTTATGGAAAAGAAGCTGAAATAAAACAGCAATAGTGCAACAAATTAATAAAAGGTGAAAAAAACAATGACAACAGAAGAACTGTTGATAAGATTAAAGGTATCCCTAAACAAAAGGGCAAGTTGCCAGACATTTTGGATTATGGAGCGGGGGTTTGCAGAACTGGCAGGCAGATGTATATTAAATTCTTTTTCGGAGGGATGGGATAATGAAGATAGAGCATATTGCTATGTATGTGAATGATTTAGAGAGTGTTAAGAAATTTTTTGAACGGTATATGGGGGCCGTATCAAGCGGCCTGTATTATAATGAAAAAACGGGTTTCAAATCGTATTTTTTGACATTTGGGGATGGGGCAAGGCTGGAAATTATGAATAAACCAAATATGGAGGATGCCGAAAAAGCGCTTTCAAGAACAGGTTATATACATATTGCATTTAGTGCAGGAACGAAAGAAAAAGTCGATTTACTGACAGATCAGATGAAAGAGGACGGCTATGAAATTATTAGCGGGCCAAGAGTCACGGGCGACGGATATTATGAGAGCTGTGTTGTAGCAATTGAGGGAAATCAGATTGAAATTACGGTTTAGTGACAATCATATTAGTGACAAGCATAATTCAGTCAGCGGGCAAAATGCATCCAGGTGGATTCATTCCTGCGTATAATCCACCTGGATGAGCCCTTCGTAAGGCAGTATATATTCATTTACAATCTGGTAAGACAGTTTTCTCATATTGGCGATTCTGTCGATATAATTCTCTTTGGTCAGTTTGTATGCCTGGTTCCGGGCAATCATCTGGTTGGCCATAAAGTGGTTGATGTCCGGTGAAAAATGCAGGGTATCCATATAATTATCCAGATTAGTGATAATTTCGGTTTCGTCCTGAAAATAATATATCTCTACATTATCATAAGAAATCAATGCGCCGATGGCCTGTTCCATATTGTAAAGATAAGCCTCTAAGTCGCCGGTGCGGTACAGGTTATCCCAGAAAAGCATGGAATAGGCCGGGAAGAACAGAAAGAAGCGGGTTTCGGGATGGCGTTCCACCTGTTCTTTTACCAATGCGATATTTGCGTCCAAGACCTCCTGGTAGTAAGCGGTTTCTTTCATGGGGGCTACTTCCGCTTTGCGGATATATAAGCCTAATGCCATGTCCTGGTTGAATTCTTTCCACTGCGCCCAGTTGTAGGAATCATTTTCATCATAATCCCCGGTTAAGGATTGGGCGATCATATAAGGGATTTTTTCAAACAGTACCCCTTTGTTGTAGAGATATTCTACATCATTGAAATAGTTTTTGTCATATAAATACATGGGGCAGCCTGTCAGTTCATAGGTAGGGATCGGATCGGCGGCAAGGGATGAGGTATCCATGCTGTAAAATATATACTTCAAGCCATGTTTTTCATATGCGGCATCGAGCAGATAACATAAATCAGCCGTGGCCCCATAGGAACGGACAGCTTTGATGGCATTGCAGTTGAAACCTTCGTTAAACCAGCCGTTATAATAATTTTCCGCCACGGAGGAACCAACGATAAGGCTGTCATAGCTGAAATTACGGAGGGAACCGATGCATTGGTATTCCTTGTCAGTCAGCACTGCCTTGAGCCCGAACCATGGTTTATGATAATGGAAAAAGGGATCGGCCAGGACGACAAAAATACCAATCAGGAGCAGGAAAAGGACGCTCCTTGTGAAAAAGTTCTTGATGAAATTATTGTATGGTCTGCTGTGCGTTTCGGTTTGTTGCTGGGTGAAAGCCGTATGCATATATAAATCCTTTCCTGAGTCAGATATTGTAACGCTTTTTAAAAGTTAAAATAGATAAATGTACTTACCTGTGAGAAGGAGATCAGCGACCAGAGGAAAATACACACGATATACCAACAGAATCCGGAATTGTAATCGGCTGTTTCCGTTATTTCCAGTGAATTTTTCCTGGTCAATATAAAAGCGCTGACTGCAAGTATCAGCAGGAATACGATAAGGTAAGCATACTTTAATATACCAGGGGCGAACATGGTGGCAGCCTGTTTAAAAATGTAAAATTCCGGGATGTCCATAGTGGCGGCCAGTTTGTAAATATATCCTGTATTTTTGAAGGAAAACAGGTTTTTAAACATTTGAAAAGCGTTTGCCATGCTTTCGCTGCGGAAAAAGAAGAGCGAAAGGTTAAAAAAGGAGAAAGTAAAAAACCAGCCGAGCCAGCGGGGGAGGCGGAACCGGGCAGGGGCTTTTTCCGTGCTTCCCCTGATACCGATAATTCCCAGGTTATCCCATACGACCAGGCATCCCTGCATCGTACCCCATGCCACATAAGTCCAGTTTGCGCCATGCCATAGACCGCTTAAGGCAAAGACTATCATAGTGTTTACTATGGTTCTCGCTTTCCCTTTCTTGCTGCCGCCTAAAGGGATGTATACATAGGTAATGAAGAAACGGGACAAGGTTATATGCCAACGCTGCCATAACTCCTTGACGGAGCATGCCTTGTAAGGGGAACGGAAGTTGACAGGAAGCACAATGCGGAACATGTATCCCAGCCCCATGGCCATATCGCTGTATCCGCTGAAATCAAAATAGATTTGGAAGGTATAAGCGAGGATAACCAAAAGGGTGGAGGGGGCATCAAGGAAATAAGTCTGTTCGAAACCGAAATTAGTAGCGAGCGCCAGCACGTCGGCCAGTAAAACCTTTTTTCCGAGTCCCAGGACAAACAGGGAGATCCCTTTTGCAAAATCAGCCGGGGAAAAGTTTTTCCTGCCCGGGTCTTCGAACTGTGGAATTATTTCTTTGTATAGTACAATAGGCCCCGCGATGAGCTGCGGGAAAAAGGTGACAAAGGTCAGATAGTCCGCAAAAGGATAATGTTCCGCTTTACCTGTACAGCGGTCGATAATAAAAGATAATTGCTGAAAGGTAAAAAAACTGATGCCCAGGGGCAGCAGGATGTGTTTCAGGTTAAAATCGGTACGGAACACATAATTCAGGTTTTCTAAGAAAAAGTCGTAATATTTAAAATAAAAGAGTATTCCGAGGTTGACAAGCAGGCCGGCCGCCAACCCGATACGTCCGGCCTGTCCGGAAGGGAAAAATTTCAGGCTATAGCTTAATAAATAATTAATAAGGATACTGATAACAATGATCAGCAGATAATAAGTATTGAAGTATCCGTAAAACCACAGTGACATTCCTGCCAGGAAAAACTTTGCCAACTGGTATTTGCCCAGTCTGTTTAACCCATACCAGCCAAGAAGCGCGGCGGGCAGAAATATAAATATAAAAATATAAGAATTAAAAAGCATGCCGTATTACCTTTCCGTATCTGATATCTGTAATCTTTGGTCACAAAGACTGGCTGTCCTGCATTATTACCCGCCGGGTTTGGGCGGAATGCCGGCCGTGGAACCCAATTTCCATAATAGTATAACACAATTCTCAGAAAAAACGTAACAATTCTCAGAAAAAACGTAACGGTGATAGGCAGGGGGACGTTTTTTATGTACTGTGTTTCGAAATGGTATTGGAATGTATGGATAAAGACAATAGATCGGGAAAGAATGATAGAAGGGGAAAATTTAGGAATTGTGCAAATATCGCGCAAAGCGGTGATGCAGTTACACCACATACAGATGGTGGGAATGATTTTTCAAACACGTTCTAATGTGCGGGAAGGAGGAGATGGCAGAAATGCGTTTTATTTTTACTTTGCTTCTGGTAACGATAATATGGGGATTTACGGCTCCGGTGCTGACTGGCTGCGGCGGGCAGGGTGTAGCCGGTTCCAACGCGGGCAGTGTGGAGAACAGGGGAAACGTTGCCGAGGGGAGTACGGCAACCGAGGCAGATGCGGGAACCGGTTATATTTTAATGGATATGTTAAAGGAAGCGGTGGCAGACGATCTGGGCGAAGGATACTGGCCGGATAAACAGCTTACAAAGAAGGAACTCGAAACAGAAACCGGTATCGGGGAAGAGTGGTATACGGGATTCCTGGCGGAAAAGCAGAAAGTGGAGACGGATATCGATATGATGATTATTCTGGAGGCCGATCCTGCCCATCTGACGGAAATCGAAACTTCACTTAATGCATATCGGGATTCCCTGATGGTAAAATATAAGGAACGGCCGCAGGAACTTGGCAAAGTGTCAGCTTCCCGGATTGAAATTATCGGGAATTTCATCTGTTTCGTGCAGCTTGGGGGAGATACTTCTGCCGCCGCGCAGGAAGGCGATGAGAATGTGATTGCCCAGTGCCGTCAGGAAAATGAAAAAGCGGTGGAGATAATAGAAAAAACGATTCAAGGCGCTCTTGATACAGGACGTTCCATAGGGTATAATGTGAGTACGGCAGTGTGACAGGCTGGGTATGGAAGGGAGCAGGGGCCGGAGCGGAAGCGATAGGGCGAAACGGCAATCCGTGCAGGGACAGGAAAGGGAGGGATCGGGAGGATGGCATTTTCACCGGCGGAAAGAATGCAGATAAGGAATGCGGCGGAACGTGTGCTGCATGTGCCCGGCAACTATATCGGCGGCAATTTGGAAATGGCAATGGTTTTTGACTGCGGCCTTTCCATGGAATGTGTGCGGCAGACGGGAAAGGATATGGCTACACTGTTAAAGTCCCACAGCGAAGTCTTCCGCAATGTAAGGCTGAATGTCATCTTTTGGGAGGGAGACGGGAAGCTGGTGAAATCGGTAACATCCCTCCCTCAGCTTCAGATGGGCAGAGGGCTGGACAGCTATCAATGTGTGGAATGCAGGAAAAGGACGGAACTTTTGGCAGGGCAGCTTAAGAAGTTTTATGCCCGTTCGAAAATCATTATGCTGTTTACGGGTGGAAACTGCAGGGTGGAGGATGAAGGATTGTTCCAGGAAAATATGCATCCTTTCCTGTACCGCAAATGGATAGTAATGCGTCTGTGCACAGATCAGGGGGAAGAAGGGCATTGGCCGGTGAAGGTACATATGGGAATGGAGAAAGGCTGGATGGCAGATGATGGATGCAGTGGTATTTGATATGGACGGCGTATTGTTTGATACGGAAAGAATAAGCTGCGAATGTTGGAAGGAAGCAGGGGAGATAATGCGGCTGGGGGATATAAGCGAAGGGATTACCGGCTGCGTGGGGCTGAACAGGAATGACAGTACCGCATTAATGTACCGGCTTTACGGGGAAGATTTTCCGCTGGAAGAGTTCCGTACTTTAACGGGCACGCGGTTCAGGCAGCGGATAGAGGAACAGGGTATTCCGTTAAAAGAGGGAGTCAGGGAGACATTGGATTATTTATCCGGGAAAGGATACCGGATCGGCCTGGCATCCTCGACGGCCAAAGAGATTGTAACGGGGCATCTGGAACGGACGGGGCTGTCCGGGTATTTTAAAGCGGTAGTAACCGGGGACATGGTAGAACACAGTAAGCCGGAACCGGATATTTATTTAAAGGCATGTGAAGAGCTGGGAGTAGCCCCGGAGAATGCAGTGGCAATAGAGGATTCACCCAATGGGATCCGCGCGGCATACCGTGCGGGTATGAAACCTGTGATGGTTCCGGATTTGATCCAGCCTACACAGGAAATAGAGGAAATGCTTTTTCAGAAATTTTCTTCCCTGCCGGAGTTCCTGGAATATTTGGAGAGGCAGGAAATACCATGCGCGGAAGCAGGAGACGATGCGGCGGACACGCCTGCTGACGGCGCTATGTGCCAGTGATACATGTTCAGTGTGGATCAAAACGGAGTGCAGACCAGCGACGCAGATCGAAATTCAGACAAGCGAAACATGTGGTTAATTAGCTTGGACTGAAACAGACAGTTAGGAAATTGGAGGATAATATGGCAAAATCAAAAGTTTATTACACGAGTATGAAGACATCATTTAGTGAGAATCTTCCTCAAAAATTAGAGCGTCTTATAAAAACAGCGGGAATCGGGGAGATTGATTTTCAGAAAAAATATGCTGCAATTAAGATTCATTTCGGGGAGCCGGGCAACCTGGCATATTTAAGGCCCAACTATGCGGCAGTAGTAGTTAAGGTAATCAAAGAGCTGGGCGGGAAAGCATTTCTTACCGATTGCAATACGTTATATGTAGGCGGCAGGAAAAATGCCCTGGATCATATGGATGCCGCATATGAAAATGGATTTTCGCCTTTTTCCACAGGCTGCCATGTGATTATTGCGGACGGCCTGAAGGGGACGGATGAGGTGCTGGTTCCCGTGGAAGGCGGGGAATATGTAAAAGAAGCGAAAATAGGGCGGGCGGTTATGGATGCGGATGTGTTTATAACGCTGAACCATTTCAAAGGACATGAAGCCACCGGGTTTGGAGGGGCGCTGAAAAATATCGGCATGGGCTGCGGGTCAAGGGCAGGGAAGATGGAGATGCACAGTGCAGGGAAGCCGTTTGTGAATCAGGATACCTGCGTGGGCTGCGGGCGTTGTATTAAAATCTGCGCGCACGATGCGCCTTCGATAGAAGGGGGAAAGGCTTCGATTGATCATGAGAAGTGTGTGGGCTGCGGGCGCTGTATAGGCGTATGCCCTATGGACGCGGTAGAAGCGGCAGGGGATGAGTCCAACGATATTTTAAACAGGAAAATCGCGGAATACAGCAAGGCGGTGTTGGCAGGAAGGCCGCATTTCCATATCAGTCTGGTGGTGGATGTGTCGCCGAACTGTGACTGCCATGCGGAGAATGATATACCGATTGTGCCGGATGTGGGGATGTTCGCTTCTTTTGATCCGGTCGCATTGGATCTGGCCTGCGCGGATGCAGTGAACAGGCAGCCGGTGATAGCAAACAGCCAGTTGGATCATATGCCCCATGTACATAACGATCATTTCATAGATTCTGCACCTCAGACGAACTGGAAATCTTCGATCGAGCATGCGGTAAAGATTGGCATCGGGAACGCGGAGTATGAATTGATAGAAATATAAAGGGGATTAGTTCACGGAATTTGATTTCCGTAAAGAAGCGAAAGAAACAAAAGAAAGAAATGGCGGGCAGATGCAGGCAGCGGAGGGTGTTTAAACACTCTCCGCTGTTTTATCCAATAAATCAGTGATTGTCCGGATGGAATTAAGCTGATTGCTCCGTCCCATGGATTCAATGAAAGTCTGCCTGGTAAAATAAAGTTCATGTACTTTTTCAACCAGCAGGTTTTCCGTCAGGTAATCTTCATCGATAACAAGGCTGAAGCCCTGCGCTTCAAAAGATTTCGCATTTAAAATCTGATCCCCCCTGCTGCTGTGGGAAGGAAGGGGGATGAGCAGATTGGGTTTTTTCAGGGCGAGCAATTCACAGATGGAGTTGGCGCCGGCTCTGGAAATGACCAGATCTGCCATGGCAAAAAGATCTTTCAGTTCCGTTTTCACATATTCAAATTGTTTATAGCCCTGAATACTGAGCATAAGGTTATCCACTTTATCCTTGCCGCAGATATGGACGACCTGGAAATCTTCCAGTAGCTTTGGCAGGGCTTCACGCACCGCCTTATTGACTGCTTCCGCCCCCAGGCTGCCCCCGATAACCATGATGACCGGTTTATTGGAGGTAAATTTGCACAGATCATAGGCGGCTATCTTGTTGCCTTTAGCCAGTTCTTCGCGGATGGGGGAGCCGGTGAGGACGGCTTTCCCGTCCGGGAGCATAGGTACGGTTTCCGGGAAATTACAGCATATTTTTTCTGCCACAGGAATACATAATTTGTTGGCGAGGCCGGGGGTCATGTCTGATTCGTGTATAATACATGGGACACCCAGGGATGCGGCGGCACGCACGACAGGCACACTGACAAAACCGCCTTTGGAAAACAGGACATCCGGCTCAATCTGTTTCAGATATTTTCTGGCCTGCATAAAACCCTTCAGCACACGAAACGGATCGGAAAAATTTTTCGGGTCAAAATAACGGCGGAATTTCCCGGTTGCGATTCCATAATAGGGAATATCGAAATCGGCAATCAGCCTTTTTTCTATTCCTTCATAAGATCCGATGTAGTAGATTTCATAGCCGAGTTCCCTTAGCCTTGGTATCAGGGCGATATTCGGAGTCACATGGCCAGCCGTACCGCCGCCGGTGAGAACAATTTTTTTTGCCATCTGTAAGGCACCTCCAGACTGATTTCGATTATAATATGATTCTCGCTTCTTCTGTATTTATGCGTTTTTTCCCGCGGAAGTGTCAGGATGGTTAAATCATACTTTCCAGTGCCTGTGCAAGCTGATCAGGGCAGGAGGTGCTTTTGAAACCGCAGCGGATGCCTTTCAGCCGTTTGATGGCTTCTTCGGCTTTCATACCCTGGATAAGGCGGGAGATACCCTGCAGGTTCCCGTTGCATCCGCCGGTAAAAGCAACGGATTTTACAATTCCGTCTTCCAGTTCGATGTCTATGGATGTGGAGCAGACTCCTTTGGGCTGATATTTCATATGGATGTTCCTTCTTTCTCTTTTATAGTTTTGGGTATATGCGGCAGACGGTATAATAACGAGCGCCGCATCATGCGCGCCGCCCTGTCCGCTGTAAGCCCATTGGAACGATTATAACAGAAAGCATGATATTTTTCCAGTAGTATTCCATAATCTTGTCGAAATTTGCTGATGGATTACAGGGGCTGGCGTATTGTGGTATGGGGAGCTTTTGTTTTATAATAATGGTGTCAGAAAAAGGAAAAAACAGGTGGGGGATTGGTATGTTTATGGTTTTCATAGAGCACAGGCTTCTTTGCATAGCGTATTTAATACTTTTATTATTAAGCATAATATGCCAGATGGCCATTGGTGTGATTCTAAAGAAAATGCTCCGGGAAACGGATAATATGTCCGCAACTGCAAATAAGCGCTTAAAACAATGCAAGCTGAAATTTATGAACTGCTATCAGCTAAACGGCAGTGTGGCAAATGTGCCTGTGTTTGTGGACAAGTTTTTGAGCAAACTGACCTTTATGGGAATATCCCTGAGAAACGTACAGCATCTGGCAGGGCAGTTGGTTTTGCTGTCCGTGGCGGTGGCGGGGATAGGCGTCTGCCGGGAAATCATTGAAGGAAATACTGTCGGGAATGTGCTTCCTTATTATCTTGCCAGTTTTCTCGGATTATATGTATATTTTTCGGTTTCAGGCATGGTAGACATTGAGGGGAAAATGGAGCGGCTGAAAATAAGCCTGGTGGATTATCTGGAAAACCATATGGTAAATAAGCTGCGCCAGTCGGCCATTGACTGGGAAGGGCTGACCGGGGAACAGATTTCCATGCTGAGGGAACGGATGGAGCGGGAAAGGGGCGCAAAGCGCCGGGAGAACCAGCGGCGGAGGCAGCAGGAGAACGGAGAGATACAGGAAGCGGAGGAAGCAGGGCATTGGCAGAAGGACTGGGATGAAGAGAGCGCGGAGGAAGAGGGGAATACGGGGAGGGAAAAGGCCGTTCCGGTATTCTCGCGCCAAGATGAGCAGGAGCTGGAGGAGCTGCTGAGGGAATTTTTTACATAAAAGCCGTAAGAGCCTGTTTAAAATCTCATTTCCACCATCTGTACACCTCATTTTGCGAGATCTTTGCCCCTCACAAACTGTGGCGCACATCTGGCGAAAAGCAGATTTTAAACAGGCTCTAAGAACCCGCAAAATGGTGAAAATGAGATTTTAAACAGGTTCTAAGAGTATAGAGGGCTTAAAACTCATTTATACAGGACATAATCCTGCATTTCCTTCAAAAAGCCTGCCTCCAGAAAATCTCCGCCTGCGTCCGCGGGGTATTCTTTTACTACGATACGTTTCAGGAGAGGGAAGAGTTTTCCTCTCCGGTATTCTTCCGCAAACGTTTTCAGACACTCCCCCTGCAGTCCTTCTTCGAATATGCGTAAGGTTTTCCCCTGCCGTTCCATCACTGCGGCGGGGTATCCGCCGAAGGAGGCCACTGCATTCCCGGGTATATTCTGGAAGTTCCTTCCCGGGAAATGGGGTAATATCTTTCCAAGGCATTGTGCCGGATCCGCCGCATTTATCCAGGCCAGTTTTTTATCCGGCTGCTGCAGCAGGCGTGTCACGGCAGCGTAATCCCTGCCGCGGATAAATTGTGCGCCGGAAAGCCCGTTTACGAAGTATCCCCTTCTGGCCTGTCCGGTATATTCCCATATGCGCAATACGGACAGTGCTTCCTGCCATGGAAGCCCGCAGGCTGCCGCTGTCTCCCGGCAGAGAATCCGGCAGCGGTCAAAGCAGCTTTCCAGTTTCGTTTCGACGGAGGGCTGCATAATGGGCCTGACAATATCCCACCGTCCGGCGCTTAATGCCTTTACGCGTACATTTACGCGCTGCCTTGCCGTTGCTTTCCTTGTTTTTTCCTTATTTATCCATTGCCGCACCGGAAGGAAACTGTCCGCGTACACCAATCCCTTTTCCATCAGCGCCATCAGTGTATCATAAGGGGATTCCCCGGGAAGCAGCCCGTTTAAGGACTGCTGGAAACTGGCGCCGCGTTTTAAAAGTGCCTGATATACGGTCAGTTCCTTTTCCGTCAGTGTTTCTTCCAGTCCCGCAGGGGCGGCATCCCAGTCAATTTGTTCCGGCAGATCGAAACTCAATCCGCCTTTTCCATCCATATGCCAGAACAGTTCCCCTTTTGCGAGAAAAGTGTCCAGTAGGGATTCCCGGTAGTTCCGGATCCGCTGCGGGAGAAAAACACCTTCCCAGAAAGCGGCCGGGAAAACAGTGCCTGCATACCGTTTTAACATATCCCGCACCGCTTCCTCGCCGGGCGCTCCCGATTTCGCATCGGACAATAGTAAAGCCGCATAGGCTTCTGCCGGGCAGGTTACTGCTTCCTCGCGGCGCTTTTTTACCGTCCGTATACTGGCACGGCGGAAAACTTCCGCATGGTAATACTTCCCCTCCTGCTTAACCGCTTCTTTTCGCCGGCATAATTCCTCCAAAATATATTCCGCAGCGGGAACCGGCCAGCCGTAACGAGCCGCCGTATCCTCCGCGTCCGCGGCGCCCCGGTAACGCAGCATACGCCTTACAATATGAAGCTTTTCTTTCCGTCCCCGTATTTCCTCCGTCTGTCCGGGTTCCGGGAATTCCCTGTTTTCCAAAGCTGCCGCGTATTCCTCTTCGTGTTCTGCCGCAATCCATAATCCTTGTTCCAGGTACAGGACCCGCCCCTCACGGGCAAGGGAGTCCAGCCACCCGGCCGGAATATCCAGTTCTCCTGCCGCCAGATCCCCTTCCGCCATTAAGAGGGAGTGGAGCTGCTTCTCATCCTGCGGAAGTTTGTCCCGCGTCTGTATCTGCGCAAGTTCCCGGCTGTCCGGCGGAAGGAAATTTTGGGCCTGTTCCCATTGTGCCTCCACGGCCCTGTGGATGCCCCGGGGAGTCGGCGTGTAGTCGTACATCACAGCCGCTTCCTGCCCCCACTGCAGGGGAAGCGACATGGGGGATGGTATCTCGCTGTAAATCTCCCGCACTTTCACCACACCTGCCCGGATATCGCATAAAAGTTCCTTTACTCCATCCGCGTCCCATAATTCCTGCATACATTCCCGTCTGGTTTCCCGGATCAGAGGATGCTCTTTCTCCTGCACTGCCTGCTCCAGCATCTCGGCGCTCTTGAGCCGCTGCAGCCACAGGGGATGCCGCCCGTTCTTACGAACTCCCATCATCAGCGCCCGGCCGCTGTTATAGCGGAATGCAATGTTGAAGACCGGGGTAGCCGGCAGGAGGATTTCCAACTGTTTTTGGCAGGTATCCGGGTCTATCCTCTGCAAAATTCCTTCGGGCAGAATGCCTTCCCCATAGGAATACAGCAGAAAGCCGTCTTCTTCCTCTACGTTTCCTATCTCGGCCCCGAGCAGCCCGCTGGCAGTCTTTGCCGCCAGAAGCGCCAGAGGGGTGTTGATCCGTCTGCCGAAAACGGAATGAATCATCAATTGGCTGTTCCCGGCCTGGTCTTTGAAATGTTCCGCAATTATCATATGGTCATTGGGAAGACATCCTGTCGCTTTCATCTGCCGTTCCAGATAACCATTCGCCAGCATCACGGCCGATTCGTCCAATCCCAGTTCCCTTAATGCCTTAGGAAGCTTCCCATCCTCATAGGCATCCTGCAGAGAACGGAACATGCGTCCGAATGCCGCTCCTGTCCGTTTGTCGCGCCCTTTCAGTTCCCCTTTCCAGAACGGAAGCCTGGCGCCTTCCACCGGGGCCTGCACCACGGTTACGGTATCCCGGCTGATATTTGTTACTTTCCATGCAAAGGAACCAAGGATAAAGCGATCCCCTTTCTGCGATTCATAGACAAATTCCTCATCTACCTCGCCGAGCTTCACCCCATCCTCCGTTTTTACCGCATATAATCCTTTATCCGGGATCGTCCCGCCTGCCGAGACAGCCAGCATCCTGCTGTAGCCGTCCCCTTCCACCCGTTCATGGATCCGGTCGTACAAAACCCTTGGGCGGGCCGGGATATCCCTCCCATGCTCGTAATCACCCGCCAGCATGGCGAGCACGGATTTCACATCTTCCTTTGTGACATTCCGGAAAGGCCAGGCCCGCGGCAATAGTCCCATCACTTCATCCAGCGTATAGCTGCGGAAAGCCGCCATGGAAACCAAATGCTGCGCAAGGATATCCAGGCATTCCGACGGGGGGTTCAGGTGTTCCACCCCGCCCTGTCTGGCAAGCTGCGCCGTCATGCCGCAGGCCACGCACTCTGCGGCTGTCCGTGGAAAAAGGTACATCACGCTGACACGTCCCGGATTATGCCCTGCCCGCCCCAGCCTCTGCATGGTCCCGGAAACCGTCCGCGGGCAGCCTACCTGCAGCACCTGGTCGATCTTCCCTACATCGATCCCTAATTCCATGGAAGAGGTCGCGCATAAAAGGCGGAGCCTCCCGTCGCGCAGGGCCAGTTCCGTTTCCGTCCGCTGTTCTTTGGAAAGGCTTCCGTGATGTACCCGTGCAAACCCTTCCCCTCCCAGTACATTTACATAATAGGCAAGCTTCTCCGCATAACGGCGCCCTTCCACAAATGCAATTACGCTGCGGCTTCTCTGGCAATATTGGTACACAAGCGCGCCTAACTCTTCCCACACCGGGTCTTTTCTTCTCTTTTTTGATGCATCGGCAAAGGGGCTGAGTATCTCCAGCCGTACTTTCTTCTGCATGGGAGGGGCGGCGATACCCACTTCTTCCGGCGCCAGATACTCCGCTGCCTTTTCCAGGGGTTCGATGGTGGCCGACAGGCCGATGCGCTGCAATGCCTTTCCGCACAGACTGTCCAGTCGTGCCAGCGAAAGCATCAGGTGCGCCCCTCTTTTCGTATCGATCAGGGCATGGAGTTCATCCAGGATAACGGCACGGGCAGTGGCCAGTATATTCTGCCCTGTTTTGCCGGTCAGCATTAAATATAGGGACTCCGGTGTGGTAATCAGGATATGGGGCGGGATCCTGACCATCCGCTGCCTGTCCCGCTGGGACGTGTCCCCCGTCCTTATGCCTACTGTAATCTCATTGGCCTCTATCCCTTCCAGAGGGCGTTTCAGGTTCTCGCGGATATCCGCCGCCAGGGACTTTAAGGGGGAAACATAGATAAGCTGTAATTCCTGTTTTAACAGTCCCTCTTCCGCCTGTCTTTTCATCTGATCCAGAAACACGAGGAAAGCGGAAAGTGTTTTCCCCGTCCCCGTAGGGGCTGATACCAATACGTGTTTCCCGGCCGCTATCATCGGCCATGCCTCTCTCTGCACCGGGGTCGGTTCCCCAAGCGCACCGGCAAACCATTCTGCTGTTTCTTTCCTAAAAAGATTTAACACGGTTTTCCTCCTGTTCCGGCTGCTTTTTTGTTCCGGCTTCGCCGGAGCCCGCCTGCGGCACGGTTGTCATGCTATATTTTATCATAGGTTCTTATATTCTACAATCCTGGGAAGCAGGGCATATTGCTGCTGAAAAGGCTTTCTAAAGTTTTGTATTGTCTATATAATCTTTTATTTTTTTAATTGCTTTGACCAGAAATTCAGGTAAAGCGGCGCCTAAACGGCGGGTATTTTTGAGAATGGCCAGTACTTCACTCAAAATAAACCATATGGTGACCAATAAGCCGAACAGAGTATCATTGTCAGCCTGTATTCCCAGCCGGGCAGCATATTTATGTATCAGGTAATCCAAGCTCAGCGCAGCCGAAATGGTCAGGATACAGCCTGCTTTCCTATATAATGAAGAAATGATTTTTCTTCTGATATGTTTGCTCCGCTGGTTTTCCGGATGTTCAAACGCTTCTTTTCTGGCGACAAGCATACTGGAAATATATTCCGCTGCCATAAGCAGGAGCAATAACGCGAGGGTTGGAAACAATAATCCCATGGCTTTGCCGAACCAGGCGGCAACGGCTGTAAATATACCTTTGGTAAAAGGATCGTTATTTTTCATATTGTCTTGCCGCCTCCTTTGCAAAGATTTCTTTCTTTATCTGTTTCAGCCACTTGTTTTTTATGCGGTTGACGTATTGCCTGGTGATATTGAGTTCTGCGGCAACCAGCGCACAGTTTTTGCGAGGCTGTAAGTTTTTCTGTGTCTATGGAGGAAAAGTCCTTCTGGTAAGATTCA
>CANDKY010000104.1 GCA_947385425.1 uncultured Lachnospiraceae bacterium
TAATGAAAATTGCCTTGCGGAAATTTTGGAAATAATTTATTATAAGTATTATATAAGGTAATTTTCGGGGCGCTGCAGATATGGCGTGGGAAAAAGGCAAGGGATATGGTAAGTTATTCTGGGCCGGTTCCTTAGCGTGAAATCAGAGATTTCACCATCTTGATTTGAGTGCCCGCAGGAGCGGGCGAATGGGAGTTAGAGCGTGTTTGAAAAATACTCTGGTTGCAGAAGTGATAACAGGATTTAAGAAAGGCATGGGGTTAGGATATGATATCGAGCCAGGTGATCAAGACAAGTATTGAAGAGCTGCATGGGATAACAAAAGTGGATCTGTGCGTATTTGATTTGGATGGGATGGTTGTGAGCTCTACTTTTGATGCAAAATCAATTTTGACGGGAATTGTAACGGATTTTGCGGTTTCACCTGCGGACAGCCAGGTGATAGGGGCGGATCATTTGCTGAAAATCCGGGACGAAGGTGAGCTTGTATATATATTGATCGCCAGAGGGAACAATGATGATGCCTATATGGTTGGGAAAATAGCTGTCTGCCAGATACAGAATCTTATTATTGCATATAAGGAGCGCTTTGACCGCAATAATTTTTTCCAGAACCTTCTGCTGGATAATCTGTTGCTGGTGGATATTTATAACCGGGCAAAGAAGCTCCATATCGAGGCGGCGGTGCCAAGGGTTGTCGTTATCGTTGAAACGAAGACCGAAAAAGACGGGACGGCTTCCGAGCTTTTATCCGGGCTGTTTTCCAATCAGTCCGGGGATTATATCACGGCAGTGGATGAAAGTAATGTGATATTAATCAAATCGTTAGAAGAGGGCGAGGGATATGAGGTCGTTGAGCAGGCTGCCCAGACAATTGTGGATATGATGAGCACGGAAGCGATGCTGAATGTCAGGGTGGCATACGGGACAATTGTCGGGGAACTTAAAGATGTATCGAAGTCTTATAAAGAGGCTAAAATGGCTTTGGATGTAGGGAAAATTTTCTATGTGGAGAAAAAGGTCAATGCGTACAATACTCTGGGCATTGGGCGGTTGATTTATCAGCTTCCGATTAATCTGTGTAAGATTTTCATAGAGGAGATATTCGGTGAGAATGTGCCCCTGGAACTGGACGAGGAGACTTTGAATACAATTAACAAGTTCTTCGAGAATAACCTGAATGTTTCGGAAACATCAAGGCAGTTGTTTGTACATCGGAATACTCTGGTATACCGGATTGAAAAACTGGAGAAGAGTACGGGACTGGATATCCGCACCTTTGACGATGCGCTGACGTTTAAGATTGCTTTGATGGTTGTGAATTATATGAAATATTTGGATTCGCTCCAATATTAGCGTGAAAAGAAGCTCTAAGGCGTCAAAGGACGCCGCCTAAGAGCTTCTAGGATTTGCCATGCGCAGCATGGCAAATCCATTTCACGCGGAAGAATGCCCAAAAAGAGGGCATTCTTCCAGGTTTTTCATTTGGATTAAAGTAAACATTGTTTTTAGGTAGGTGCGGCTTGTCTGCATAATATCGGGTACTTCGGAATACAATGAAAAAACGGCAGTTGTGCAGAGTGATTTATGTAAGGACGGAGGGACCGGTATGGCGTATTATGTTAAGAAGGTAATCTATCTTTCGGAAATGGAATATGGGAATAAAATAAAGGGAGCAGGGTTTGTCAGGATGGAATGCCGGGGTGAATCCTGTTCTTTTGATATGCATGTTTCGGGTTTAACGGCACAGGCGGAAAAAAAGTATGATATTTTTGTTGTGTCGGCGGAGGGGAAGGAGTATCCGGCGGGCAGGATATTTTTACATAAGGGAAGCGGTGAGTGGAAGGAGGTATTTGACAGGGACAGGGCAGGGTTTGGCTGCCGGGAGATTGCAGAGATAAGGGTAAGGGTATCAGAAACGAAGCTCTTGGTAGGGAAACTGCCTTTAAAGGGGAAAACGGTGCAGGCAGCGGAAAGGAAGGAAACGGCTGCGGGTACAAGGGAGGAAAGTGTAAGAAGGGACATAGGAAAAAGTCGTGGAATATGGAAATTTGTACGCGGGGGAAGCGGACAGGCGGATACGGAAAACAGCAGGCGTGGATCATTGGCAGAGTATGGAGAGGAAAATAGCGGCAGGCGCATGGTGCAGGCAGAGGGCAGCAGAGGGAACGGCAGTGAAGTGCAGAATCTGTCGGCGGATAACAGGAAAGGAGGCAGGAAACCTGAGATTTCGGCGGCGGATAGTACCGGGAGCCGTACGGATGTGAAGGTTTTGGCTGGGGATAGCAGGGGAAGCGCCGGAGAAGCACGGATTTTGGATAGCAGGGGGGATGGTGCAGGGACACAGGCTTTGGCAGCAGGTAACAGGGAGGAGGACGCGGAAACGCGGGACTTGGTTTCAAATGAGCTGGATGGAGGGATATGGGAATTTGCATCGGATAACAGGGGCGATGGTGCAGGGACACGGAACCTGACAGCAGATAACAGGGGAACCGGTATGGGGATGCGGGAATTTGCAGAAGATAACAGGGGAACCGGCACGGGGACGCGGGAATTTGCAGAAGATAACAGGGGAACCGGTATGGAAACGCAGGATTTGGGAACGGACGGCAGGGAAGGCGGCGGAGAACCGGGAAGGCCAATAGCGGATCACGGGGAAATTGGCGGAGGCACTGCGGCATTGGCAGGGGAGGGCAGGAGAGACAACAGTAAGGGTATGGGAATATGGGGGGAGAGGGGCAGCGGCTATGCATGGACAGGGGATGATGGGAAAGCGGAGCAGCCAAACAGTAAAGCGGAGGGACGGCGGAAGAGGGTTTGGGGTTCATCAACTGACAGGGCAGGGATAAGAAAGAATATAAATATAGAGGAAACGGAACCGGAAAATAGGGCGGGGAAAAGGCAAAGCGGGAAGGGGATAGAAAAAGGAAAGGGGAAAGAAGAGAAAGTACAGATAGAGGATGTAATACTTAATGATAAGTGGGAGCAGCTTAAGCAGATTTATTCCGTGGTACATCCGTATGAGGATGAGAGGCAATATATTGCCATACAGCCGAAAGATTTTGTCATTATGACGGGAGATTATCAGCATTTGGCGAATAACAGCTTCCTTCTGCATGGATTCTACAATTACCGCCATATTGTACTGGGAAGGGAACCGGACGGCAGTTTTTATCTTGGTGTGCCGGGGGTTTATTATGAGAGGGAAAAGATGGTGGCCCTTATGTTTGGCTTTGAGGCATTTGAATGTGACGGCGGGAGGGCGGAGGCGGGAAAATTCGGATATTACCTTCGGAAAGTAAAGATCTGAATCAATGTCATTCACTTAATTTTTTTAGGAAATCCCCATGCCTGCATATATGTCATCACAAGTGATAAATAGGGCAGATAGATATTTTCATAGTAACTGTATGAAAAGGCATGGGTTATTTACCTACAATTCTTTAGGAGCATTAAAGCCCGGTATAGTCGAAGGAAGGAATAAAGCTATCGGAACAGGTGCCGCCTTCCTGGATAAAACCGTTTTCTATGCCGAGGCTGATGGCATAATCCACAAGTTCATCGTATTCCCGGGCGGTAAGCGTGCGGTCCAGTTCGGGATAGGATTTTATATCCAGGAATTGAGGGAGCGGCGTGTATTGGTTCATAATACTGATGTATATCTTGTCACCATAAGTGTGGTATAAGTAGCGCAGTATTGCTTTGGAATCTTCCGCGCAGCCCGGGAGTGCGAGATGCCTGACAATAACCCCTTTTTTCATTAGGGGTTCCGCACAGTCTTCCGGCAGTGCGGGATTATTATTTTCGGTAAAAAACAAAGGCTGGCCGGTTTGGCGTACCATTTCGGAAATGGCGGCGCTGGCATAGGTAAAATAGTCCCCGGCGGAAGAATATTTCCGGCTGAGGGAAGGAGAGTAATATTTTAAGTCGGGTAAATAGATGTCGACCAGACCTTCCAGCGCTTTCAGGGTTTCTACTTTTTCATAGGCGCTTGTATTGTAGACGACAGGGATGGTAAGGCCGTCACTCCGGGCTGTTTCCAACGCGCGGATAATCTGAGGGACGAAGTGGGTGGGTGTTACCAGGTTAATATTACAGGCATGTTTTGCCTGTAATTCCAGAAATATTTCGGAAAGGCGCGCAACAGAAATGATTTTTCCTGCCTGGCCGGCAGATATATGGTGGTTCTGGCAGTAAACACAGCGCATGTTACAGCCTGAGAAAAAGACAGTGCCGGAACCTGCCTGCCCGGAGATACAGGGTTCTTCCCACATATGCAGGGAGGCCCTCGCCGCTGTTATATCGGACGTCTGTCCGCAGTAACCAAGGCTGCCGGAAATCCGGGAGCCTGTTTTCTGATCTGCAATAAAATATGCCATGCGGTTAACCGTGCGGTCTGCATGACAGTTTCTTGGGCAAAGGGTACAATTTGCTAAGTCCATCGTGATAAATCTCCATATGAAAACCGTGCGTTCTGCATTGAGCATAACCAACATACGTTACCTTTACAGTTAACTCCGCCAGGCACCCTCACGGCACATGGAAGGTTTTGCTTAGTGCTGCTTTGTTCCCAACCTGACACGATTCACAGATTCCCATTGCGTGAGACCCAAACTTCAACGCCACTTATAAAGGGCAGCTACACCAGCTATAAACCCGCGGCAGAACATCACCCCTACTAGAGCGGATTGTAGGTACAGGACACCGCTAACGCCCCGGCTGCACGGTACTTTTAGTATACTTGGTTCTTGGGAATTTGTCAATGGATACATTGGTTTTCGGATATTCTGTAACTATAGAACTATAGAATTATAGCCGCCAATGATGCAAAAAAATAAACGGAGTGCCGGAATTTGGCAGGGATCAGCTTTAAAAGTAAAAAAACAATAAAAAAATGTTTTTTTGCTATAAAGTTTTGGTAAAATATACCGATTAATATAATAGATTTGAAATAATAATTATGTGATAAAGGGGAATAGACATTATGTTATCTATGAGAAGTAATATGCTTGCCATAGGTGCAAAAAGGCAAGCCCTGATCAACGACAGAGAAAATGCGAAAGCAACGGAAAAATTAGCTTCCGGATACCGGATTAACCGGGCAGCGGATGATGCTGCGGGATTATCCATCTCCGAAAAAATGCGTCGTCAGATACGCGGTCTTATGCAGGGTACATACAATGCACAGGACGGCGCTTCTTTTGTGCAGGTAGCGGACGGGGCCATGGATGAAATTCATGGTATGCTGCAGCGCATGAACGAACTGACCATTAAATCATTGAATGATACGTGCAGCGCACGCGAGCGCGCGGCACTGAATGACGAAATGGATCAGCTACGCAGTGAAATTGACCGTATAGGAAATGAAACCCAGTTTAATAACCAGACTGTTTTTGAGGAGCATGAGGATTCCTATTATCAGCTTGCGGGCAACAGGAGATGGAACGACAGCCAGTTACATACGGTCCCGTCCATGGCAAATGACTTAGTGATTCATCTGCCGGATACTTATGTACCGGATGAGTATTCCATTACAGTTCCTCCAGGCGTATATACAACACAGGAATTAATAGACGAAATAGACGATGCTATGAATGCCATGGTACCTTTTAACCCGGGCTTTGTGCTTGAGTATACGGATGAGGGGTTCTGCAACCTGAATTTTGAGAACCCTTATGGGAAACCTACGGATATTACCACAGTGGACGGTGCGCTGGCATATCTTCTCTATGATTTTTACGGAGGAAGCGCTTCCACCAGCCTGTTAGGCACTACGGTGTTTGAAGGGGACAACCCTTTACCCATTGTAAGGGGGGAGAATGATCAGTTGGGCTTTTACGTGGAGGGCAAAAACGGCTCTAATTATGTCTCGATAACATTCCCTCCCAAAAGCTATACCCGTACGGAACTGATTGATTTTATCAACAGTGAACTGAAAAAAAATCCGGATACAGTAGGGGTGGTTGCCAAGGAATATACAGATACCTGTATCCAGATTACGGGCGGGGATGGTGTGAGCATTGTCGGGCTGAAAGGGAATATGTTTAAATATGAGTCTGCGGGCGTCGTTTATACCTCTGTGTTTTACGATAATGCGCAGTATGGCAACAGTTATAATACCAATTCCTATATCACGGGGAATAGCACGCAATATATTATTGTGTCAAACGCAAATAATAAACTGCGGTTAAAAATAGATGGCGAAGCTTCTTATACGGAAATTGAGATACCCAACGGGAAATACACACCTTATCAGCTTGCAACTGAAATAAATAAAAAACTTGATCCGGCTCTCAGTGGTAAGATTGAATTTTCAACCAGATACTCGGGTTTGGAGCTGTCGAGTAAATCCAGCGGCAGTAACAGTAAGCTGGAATTTGATACATCAGCAGGAATTTACGGGGAGACTTATAAAAACCTGTTTCTCACTTCTATTTATGAACCGTCTCATTCTGCCGACGGAAATGTAGCATATGTTACAGGAGCGGCGGATTTGAGCAAAGGAATTACTCTGGATGCTGCGGATGTTTTAAAGTTTCATATTGATGATCAGCAGTATACGATAGGCAATATCCAGGGGACATATAAGGATCTCAATGAACTGGTAAATAAACTTTTGGATACTGTAAAGACAGTACCGGGTTTAGACGGCAAAATTGAATTTGCCGTCAGCGGCAATAATCTTGTCATAAGATCAAAGGTTGCGGATATTAAAAAAATAGATTTCAGTTCTGCTGACCAGAATGATACCTATAAGAAACTTTTCACAGGAAGCACTACCTATATACGTAGTGGGAATTTTACAACAGGCTACAGCTTGGTTCAAAGGCCGCAGGGCTCTACACAGGTTATCAGGCCGGATGCAACAGCCAGTGCAACAATACCCAGCGATATGCTGTCAAAATCTATAACAATTGATAATAGTTGTAATCAAATGTATTTTTCAATAGGCGGTTATTCCAGGATGATTACTCTGAGGAATGACTCTTATAGTATTGGCGGGCTTGTCGCAGAAATAAACAGGCAGATACAAAACAGCGGTGACAAGTATCTTATGAGCATGAAAGTTACTTATAGCAATGGAAAGATGAATTTTACTTCTACACCGCCTTTGGATGCGCCAAGCGGCGGTTGGTATGTTTACAATAGCTATAGTGGCAACACTGCCTGGAAAGCCATTTTAGGTACCTACGAGTCCCCGGTTTCGCCTACTGCCACGCCGGCAAGCAATAAGACAATTACTACTTCCTATGCAGTTGTTAATCCAAGCGTAACACTGGATGATACCAATAATAAGCTGACTTTAAATATAGGGGATGGCGACGTGGATTTAGTAATTGACAAAGGCGCCTATAACAGCGGGGAGAGTTTGAAAGATGCTGTGAAGAGGGCTATTGATGGTTCCGGTTTAAAGGATAAAGTTTTGGTTGACGTGCTGAGCGATGGGAGATTACAGTTAACTGCCACCAGTAAACTTGATGCCTCAGGAAGTTTTTATGATGAAGTACTAACCACTAAAAATGTTGCATCACGATATTATGATTTTGTAAAAGAGGGAAGCAACAGCTATACCCCTGCTTTTATTATCGGGAGGCAGGATTTAACAGGCGATCCCATTGAAATTACTGCTGATTCCAATGATATGTTCACCTTTGACTTTACATATAACAGTTCAACTACAGCGGCAAGCAGTTATACAAAGGAAATAAATATAAAGATTCCTGAAGGGATTTACAGCGGAACAGAAATCGCCAGCCTGCTGAAGGATAAAATACAGGAAAAGTTTGTTGAAGAAGGACTTGCTGATTTTGAGATAGAAGTCCGGGTCGGAGGAAGGGACACACATGTTGTAGGCTCCAATGATCTAACGGCGCTGCAGATTGAGATAAAAAAGAAGAGCGGTAAAGAGCCGGCGGCCGGCGACTATATCCTTGACGGTATACGCGGAAGCGCGGCGGGCTATCTTTTCTACAAAACGACAATCCGGCCGATTGCGACTTATATAACCGGGACAAAGGACATTACCAACGGCGTTACCTTCAAGCCAGGGCAGAATGTGCTTACACTTTCCGCCGATTCCGTGCCGTACCAGTATACATTCCCTGAGAATTCCAGTATGACGGCGGAGGAACTGATAAGCTTTCTCAATGATAAGTTTGAAAACGGCGACGACAACGGGAATAAGGTTGCTTTGAGGGCTTCGATAGAAAACGGGGCATTGAAAATTTCCCACAAGGCCCTGGGTTCCCATACGATAACCGATATCGGCGGAAGTGCGAGAGGGCCGCTCTTTTTCGAGGAAGGCGGGAAAAATTCACGCAATCCCCTTACGCTTTTAGTCGGGGCGGAATCCGGTGATTCCATTGAACTGGGCCGTACGCGGGTGAACAGTTGTGCGCTGCGGATTAATTCCATCACGCTGAGCAGGCCGAAGTATGCAAACAAGGCGCTTAACCGTATCAAAGAGGCAATCAGCCTGGTAAGTTCCAAACGGAGCGCTTACGGTACTATGCATAACCGCCTGGAACATACCATCAGTGTAAACAAAAACGTTGTCGAGAATACACAGGCCAGTGAATCGGCTGTCCGTGATGCTGATATGTCCTCCGAAATAATGAAAAAGACACAGGTTACTCTTATTCTGCAGGCATCCCAGACAATGCTTGCCCAGGCAAACCAACAGGCAAGCCAGGTGGTTGATTTGCTGCGGCAATAACTATAAGCGGCGCTCTTTTTCCATTTTGTTGCGTATACGCAGTTCTTTAAAAAAGGTGGTGAGCACTTGGCTGCATTCTTCCTGCAGTATGCCCCTTGTTACCAGTGCCTGATGGTTAAACTGGGGCATTTCCAGGATATTCAGGATGGAGCCGCCGCATCCTGCTTTGGGATTCATGCTTCCGATGACAACTTCGGTGATGCGTGCCTGGATAATGGCCCCGGCACACATCTGGCAGGGTTCGAGAGTGACATAGAGGGTACAGCCCTCTAAACGCCAGTCCCCCATTTTTTTGCTGGCCTTGCGGATGGCAATGAGTTCCGCGTGGGACAGGGTATTTTTGTCGGTATTGCGGCGGTTATAGCCGCGGCCGATGATTTTGTTTTCGTATGTAATGACACAGCCAATCGGCACCTCGCCTAATTCGTATGCTTTCTGCGCCTGTTTCAGGGCTGCTTTCATGTATTTTTCATGGATATCCATAGCGTTTTTTCCTTTTATATTGTGACAGATCCTAAGGGCTGTAGGGATATAGCTTTGACCATTTTAAATGGTAATGTCATCTTTCTATAGTTACTATGAAAAAAGTCATAGGGATTTACATTTGTATTTGTTCAGTATAATATATTATTTAAGGAGTATCAAATAGAAATTGAAAGAAAAGCATCGGTTTTTGTGAGTCACAGCGGGGTATGGGATATTGAAGATATATGGATTGAACAAAACAACTTTGTTGGACTATCCGGGGCGTGTTGCGGCATCGGTTTTTCTGGGAGGGTGTAATTTTCGCTGCCCTTTTTGCCAGAACGGGGATCTGGTATTGCGTCCGGAGAGCCAGCCGGTTATAGGGATGCCGGAAGTTTTGGGATTTTTGGAAAAGAGAAAGGGTATTTTGGCCGGTGTATGCATAACGGGCGGCGAACCTGCAGTGTCGGAAGGGCTGGCAGATTTTATAAAGGCAATAAAGGACATGGGTTTTGCAGTGAAACTGGATACGAACGGGTATGAGCCGGAAATACTCGGGCGGTTAGTGGAGGATGGGCTGCTGGATTATATAGCCATGGACATAAAGAACAGTATGGAGCGTTACGGGGAGACGGCAGGTATCACACATTTGGACGCGGGCCGTATACGGGAATCCATCCGTATAATATTGGGCAGCGGGGCAGAATATGAATTCCGTACAACGATAGTAAAAGAGTTTCATGGCGAGGCAGAGTTGGATGCCATAGGGAAAGAAATAAGGGGGGCGGAAAAATATTTTCTGCAGAACTATCAGGAGAGCGCGGGGGTGATTGCTCCGGGTTTCCACGCATATGGCAGAGAGGGGCTGGAGAGGCTTGCGGAATGTGTTAGGCCGTATGTGGAGAGTGTGCAGCTTAGGAACTGTTAAGAAATAAATCTTCACATTTGGCTTGCCTGGCTGGAAATCAGAACTGTCATAAAAATGAGTAATATTTGCGGCGGATTCTTCCGGTGAATCCGTAGTCGATGATTACAGGACGCCCGTTGAGAAACCCCCAGTTGGCGGGACGGCATAGGTCACTGGTAAGAAGATTATATTTAAACGGAATATAGTGCAGATTGTTTAACTGGAACAATTCGCGGTTGGTTTTGACTTTGAAATAGTCACGTACTTGGGAAAAGTCTGTGACAGGTTCTGCTTTTTCCATGATAAGATATAGATTGTCCCTGGAGATATATAGGACTTTTGCAAACTGTTCGGAGTCATCCATTTCGGAAATGATATATTCTATTTGATTCTGTGCATAGCCTCTGACATTTTTGGCAGTTTTCAGGACAGTGCCGTTTTGCAGATCATAAACCCGCCTGCCGGAGCCGCTGCCGAGTTTCGGATAAAGGCCCTGCTGCAGATTATGAATGATTTCAGGGAGAGAGATGGTAGTGTCCATAAGATATCCCCTTTGTATTTTTTATATATTTATTATATGGAGGAAAAAGAAAAGTGTAACATAATGAAACAAAACGGTGCAAGGCAGGAAAAGATATGCTATAATGTTAATGCGGAAGGGGATTGTACCGGCTGTAAATAGTAATGGCCCGGATAGATTTCGGGCAGACAGGAAAACTAAGAGGAAAGAAGAAAAGAGGTAAAAGGATATGGAAATGTTGATATTAGGCGGCGGTTTGCTTATTGTGATTATTGCAGTGATTGTTGCAGTGGTTTCGTCTGTCGTATCTGCAGTGGCGGCAAGTGAGGGTGACGGGGAACTATAATATGGCATGAAAGCATTGTGCTGTGGACGTTGTATGATAATTTTTTAGATATAATTTATGGATGCTTTCAAAAGTTTATAAGTTTTTTTAAAAAAAGACACAGGAAAAACACATTTTTCTTTTATTATGTATTACAGATAGTTGATAGATTAACTATTTAAAAACTCACTATCTCCCCCCTCATAAGAAAATAAAGAAAGAAAGCTCCGCGGAAGCGGGGCTTTCTTTCTTTATGCACACGGGCACCCAAAGGAAAAATGTCAGCAAGAGCTGACGGGTGCCCGGCGCGCGAGTAGGGGGAAAAGCCTCCCCTACTCGATTGCACACGGGCACCCAAAGGAAAATGTCAGCAAGATCTGACGGGAGGGGCATTCCCTGCCTTGTTTTAAAATTTATAATAGAAATTGGGACTAAATTGCTGTTATTCCTGTCTAATGGATAGAAGCATACAAAGGTTAGGAACTGTGCGTACAGAAAAAGGGAAGCAGCATGGAGGTTGGATTATGGATAGTTTGGTAAAAAAGGCGAAGATGGGGGATCCGGACGCTTTTACAGAGCTGATGCAGTCGCAGATGCAGAATATGTATAAAGCGGCAAGGTCTATTCTGCATAATGACGAGGATGTAGCGGATGCCGTCTCGGAGACTATTTTGGCCTGTTGGGAAAAGATGTGGCAACTGAAGGAAGAAACTTATTTCCGTACATGGATGACCAGGATTCTGATTAATAAATGTAAGGATATCCTGAGGAAGCAGAGGAATATTATGTTGATGGAGGAGGTGCCGGAGGTTTCATCCCGTGATTCGGAATATGAGAATGTGGAGTGGGAAGAGGCATTGGACTCTCTGAGCGAGAAATACCGCCTGGTGATGATACTCTATTATGTGGAGGGTTTTAAGACAGGGGAGATCAGCGAAA
Organism: uncultured Lachnospiraceae bacterium; assembly: GCA_947385425.1. Lineage (GTDB taxonomy): Bacteria > Bacillota > Clostridia > Lachnospirales > Lachnospiraceae > Kineothrix. The sequence goes on from CANDKY010000104.1 coordinate 11,873, forward strand.
TATTAGCTATGCCGGAGAGTACGGTGCGGAGCAGGCTGGCCAGGGGAAGGCAGCAGTTGGTGAAGGAATTTGCATAAATTGGAGGAAGAAGAATGGATAGGCAGGAAATAATAAAGACTTTGCAAATGGATGTGGAAATTCCGAAAGTAGTGCAGGACAGGGCACAGGAGGCTTTTGACAGGATACAGGCAACGGGCAGGGCGGAAAGCCTGGGAAACAGGGAAGGGCCGGCAGCAGGCGGATATGAAATAGGGATGGAAGGGAGTACAGAAATGGCAGGGAAAGGAAAGGCGGCAGACGGAAGGAAGGGCAGGAACCGTGTAAAAGGATACGGAAAAGAAGGAAGGGAAGGAAGCAGAGGGAGGCGGAAGGGTTTCCCTGTAAAGAGAGTGGCGGTCATTTTCATCGCGGCAACTTTTGCGTGTGCTGGAATCACTGCTGCTGCGGTATATTTCCGCTGGAGCAGGAGTATGGAGGAAGGGATGCAGATTACAGAACAGCAAAAGGTGCAGTTGGAAGAGGAACATGCGGTGGCATTTGCCATGCAGGAATGCACGGAACAGGGAGTAACGATAACCGCGGAGCAGAGCATTACGGATAATTATTTTGCCCATATTGTTTTCCGGGTAGAGGGATATGAGCTGGCGGACGGCGCGGAACCGGCATTTGAATCGGAGGATATCAGCGTGGGAGGAAGCTATGATTTTGACTGGACGGCAAGCTTTTATGACGGGCTGATTACGGGGCCGGACGGAAGGGCCGTTTATGCGGACGGCTCGCCTATTGATTATGAAAGCAATGAAAGCCTTGCGAGATTTGTGGCGGAGGACGGCAGTATGGAATTTGTGGTCACTCTGTCCTGCCATAATAAAGGCGATTTTATTGATAAACCAATCCACGTAGAGCTGAGGAATCTTGGGACAGTTGCCAAGGCGCAATATCTGGGTACGGAAGTGGAGGCTGCATGGACTTTTGACTGGAACCTGCAGGGGAAGGACAGTACGGAAATTTATCCGTTGGAGGTTCCGTTGGGAGATTCCGGCGCGGTAGTCACCATGGCTGAATTATCGCCCGTATCCGTCCATGTGGAATATAATTTCCCGAGGACGCATGTAACGGAAGAAGGATTGGATGAAAACGGGGAACCCATTCAGGCGGATATGCTCGCGGAACCGCCGATGTGGTCAGGGGTGAAGATGGAGGACGGCACATTATACCCCTATATGATGAATGGCGGAAGGATGGGGTATGAATCGGAAGATTCGGAAACTTATGCCGTAACTTTTGCGACGGACAGAGTTATCGATGTGGATAAGGTGGAAAGCCTGTTGTTCCAAAAGTCCCAGCCGGATGGAGGGGGAATACCGACAGAAGAAAATTTCTATGTGGTGCCGATTAAATAATATGCGGATGTGTGCTATAATGGAGAGGGATAAATTCCGGAAAAAAATGAGTTCAGGAAAGGAAGACGGCAGAATGAATCCAGCATCCATAATGAAGATTATGAATATGAAAAACGAATTTAACAGGCAGCACCCTAAGTTTACGGCGTTTACGAAAGCAGTTTTTGCAAAGGGGATACAGGAAGGAAGCGTTATAGAGATTTCGGTTAAGAATCCGGGTGAGGAAGAGATGGCGTCCAATATCAAGGTGCAGGCCGGCGATCTGGAACTTTTGAGGGAGATAAAGGAACTGATGGAATAAAAGATCGGGAGGGGAAGGGGGCAGAGTGCTTAGGAGCTGTGAAGAAATAATTTTCAACTTTCCATTTGGGGCAGAATGAATTTCCAACGGCAAGCCGGATGTGAAGATTTATTTTTCACAGTTCCTTAAGCGGATGATATCTCATGGTACTGTTTGCTGTTACATGGTCTTAGGCATTGTAGTCGTCGATAATAGGGGGGATCTGGGACAACATATTGTCGATATTTTCGAACATGGCGCTTTTCGTGGTTCCCAGGTTGCTTGCGAGGTTGATGTGTCGTACAACTTCCTCGTATTGTTTCCTTGTATTGTCAAAAAAGCCGTACAGTGTCTGAAGGGCTGTCCTGGAATTATCAATGACGCCGGAAATCTGGGATTGTACGGAGGTAGCGCCCTCTGCGGCCTGTGTGATATTTTCGAACATTCCGTAAGTTTCGTCTACCTTGGTGATGCTCTGTCCCAAAGCATTGTGGGAGGTGTTTATACTGTTGCTGAGGTTGTCTGTGTCCCTCTCCACATCATTGATACTGGAATCCACGGCAGCAGCCAGGTTTTTGATTTCGTCCGCCAGTTTCTTTACTTCGTCCGCCACTACGGCAAAACCTTTGCCCTGTTCCCCGGCGCGTGCCGCTTCGATGGAGGCGTTCAGGGAAAGGATGTTGGTCTGGTCTGCAATGGAAACAATCTTGCCCATATAGCTTTTGATCTCTTTTAGCGAAAGCTGGAAATTTTCAAAGGTTTGTGTCATTTCTTCGAAATATGTTTTGACCGTAAGGGAACTGTTTTTCAGTTCCTCCACTTCATTCCGCACATGGGATACGGATTCGGTAATGTTGTCTTTCACTGATTCAAACTGGCCGGATACGGTGTTGATGTCAGAAAAAGTATTGCCGAAATCCTGTAATGTTTCTTTAAAATTTTCAGATTCCCGGAGGACATTGCTGAAAGAATCGCTGACCAGGTTCAGTTCATTCAGGGAATTCACTTCATTTTCTACAAGGGCATGATGATAGTCTTTCAGGCTTGATACAACATACTGTACCGGATACAGGCTTTTCTTTTTTTCTTTATACTGGGGTTTTTTTCTGAATAACATATTATATGTTCCTTCCTTAATTTAATTTATGATATTTTCCGGCAGGAATTATTCAAATACAACACAGGTCATAGACTGGTTGACAAACTGGTCGTTGTAGTGTTCCCCATATCCTACCAGGCCGGCATGGCTGCCGAGCGCTGCCATTTCATGAAGGTATTCCTGCATATAGTTGTTTTCGCTGAACAGCAAATAGCGGAACAGGCAGTTAATGGAAAATACGGCCGATATTTTACGGAAGTCTTTGCGGATATTCTGTACAGTTTCTTTGACAATCGTTTTGTAGTCGCCCAGTTCCAGCATGATAAGTACATCCGAGTCGTTAACCTGGCGGAAGCAGGTCAGTGCATTTCCGCTGACTTCCTTGATGGATATGATGCAGGTTTCATTTCCGCTTATTTTCCCAAAAGGATTTTTGAAAGTCTGTGTCTGTATTTGTTTTTCCGGTATATGAAGGATATCCTGGTAAACCTGTTTTGCCGGCGAGCCGTTAAGCTTTCCGATTATGTAGTTGGCCCTATCTGTCTGTGAAGCGATAAAGCGCTGATTGCCCATCTGGTGGTAGATGTTTTCCTTGTATGCCTTTACCCTGCCGTTTTTGTTTTTAATAAGGGTATAGGCTACGGCATCATTGTAAATTTTCCCGTTTGCGGACACCTTTCCGGCATCGCCGGTGCCTCCGACAAGCGAAATATTCCGGTGTTTCAGTGCGCTGTAGATTGTAGTCAGTACGCAGGCATCATTGCCGGAACAGAAGTCGATGCATATGGTATCGCTGCCGGAACCATTGACGGCTTGTACATCTTTCTCCAGCCGTTCTATATATTTTACCGGCATAATGGATACTTCTTCCAATACGTTTGCGGTGGCATCTACATCGTGGAATGCTATAATGCATACGCCTTTTTCCACTACTTTTGTGTCATAACCCATCCCGATGCAGCCAATGCTTGGAATTTTGGGATAAAGTTCTTCCAGATTTTTCACATGTTCTTCAAATTGGCCGCTGTTGGATAACAGCATGATCAATTGGGGCTGAACCAGCCCTCGGACTGCTTCCTGCAGATTTCCGCTTTGGCTCATACCAAAAAATTGTCTCAAAATGTTGTCCTCTCTTCCTTATCAGTATATCGTGTTCCTGTCTCACTAGACAATATTATACTTTATGGGGCGGCAGAAGGTCAATAGTGTGAAATCAGAGATTTCACCATCTTGATTTGAGCGTTACAGTTCACTCGCAATGTCATTAACTTAAGAAAAAAATGCTGTCAAACGCAAGGGAAGCATTTAAG
>CANDKY010000105.1 GCA_947385425.1 uncultured Lachnospiraceae bacterium
AACGCCGGGAAAGCGGCGTTTTTCCAGGTTTTTCATGGCGGGTTTGTGCTGCCGCTCTGCGGCAGCATGTGATTTTTTAAGGTGCTTGGGAAGGAGGGCGGTGATATGGGGAAGAGGAGGGCGTGGGTATTTTTTCTGATGCCCAGTTTTGCGGGGGTGCTGTTGTTTGTTGTCTGTCCTTTTGCGGATGTGGTGAAGCGTTCTTTTCAGACGGCTATCACGGGGGAGTTTGCCGGGCTGCGGAATTATCGGATGGTTTTTGGGAATACGGCATTTCGGACGGCTGTGAAAAATACGTTTTTGTTTACTGGTTTTTGTATTCCGCTGATGGTGGCAATGGGGCTGTTTCTTGCGTTGGCTTTGTCTAATGTGAGGCATGTGCGGTTTATAAAGTCGCTGTATTTGTTTCCGATGGCTATGCCTACGGCGGCAGTTGCCGTTGTGTGGAAGATGCTTTTTTACAGGCAGGGGTTTTTGAATAAATATGCGGTGCGGTTTTCTTTGCCGGGGAGAGCGGTGGATTATTTGGGCACGGGGGCGGCTTTTTTCCTCCTCGCGGGGACTTACATATGGAAGAATCTGGGGTATACGGTCGTCTTGTGGTTGGCGGGCATTGCGGGTGTCAATGGTGAGATGATGGAAGCGGCAAAGGTGGATGGGGCAGGCAGGTTGGAGAGGCTTGTCTATGTATTGCTGCCTAATTTGAAGGGGAGTATGTATACGATTGTGGTTTTGTCTTTCCTGAATTCATTCAAGATTTACAGGGAAGCTTATCTGGTGGCGGGGGCTTATCCGCATGAAAGCATTTATATGCTTCAGCATTTGTTTAATAATTGGTTTGTGAATCTGGATTTGGATAAGATGGCGGCTGCTGCGGTGGTCTGCGGGGCGGTATTTCTGGTGGGGATTTTGTTTTTGCAGCGGGCCTGGGATGAGCGGTAGGGAGTGGGTGCGGGATAATGAGGGACGGGTATGGGATAAATGATGAAATGGATGGAAATGGAGAGGGAAAAGGAAATGAAGGGTAGCAGGTTTGCGGGGCATGGGCCATTTGGATTTATGGGGGAGGATGGGAAGAAGCGTATCAGGGGGGCAGCCGGGCTGTGCAGGGGGTATTTATTGGAAGGGGTGCTGCTGTTCCCGGCTTTGCTGGTGTGTATTCCTTTCCTTATCCTTATTACCGGTTCTGTGATGGGGCGAGGGGAGCTGGGGGAATATCTGCGGCCTGTCCTGAACGGGACAGGCGGGTATATTTCATGGAGCCTGATGCCGGATTATCCGACTTTTGGCAACTATGGGCGTTTGCTGTTGGAGACGCCGCAGTTTTTCGTTTTGTTTTGGAATTCCATGGGGATGGTTACGGCGATATTGCTGGGGCAGTTTGTGATAGGCGTCCCGGCGGCCTGGGCTTTTGCGGTATATGAGTTCCCATTGTGCAGGTGGCTTCTTACGGTGTATATCGTGTTGATGCTCCTTCCTTTCCAGGTGACGATGTTATCCAGTTATCTGGTGCTGGACGGTATGGGGCTGATGAATACGCCGGGGGCGGTGGTATTGCCTGCGGTATTTTCCACGTTCCCGGTATTTGTCTGTTACGGGGGATTTTTGCAGATACCGAAAGAGATGTTGGATTCGGCGAGGATGGATGGGGCGGGAGAATGGCTGATTTTTCTGAAATTCGGTATCCCTTTGGGGAAAGGCGGGATTCTTTCGGCGATGGTGCTGGGGTTTTTGGAATATTGGAATCTGATGGAGCAGCCTTTGGCGTTTTTGGAGGATAAGGCGCTGTGGCCATTGTCGCTGTATCTGCCGGAGATTGGGTGGCAGCAGGCGGGATATGCGTTTGCGGCATCGGTGATTACATTGGTTCCGGCGGTTTTTGTTTTTTTGGCAGGGCAGGATTATCTGGAGAAAGGGATTGTTTATGCGGGGATGAAAGGTTAGCGTGAAAAGAAGTTCTAAGGCGTCAAAGGACGCCGCCTAAGAACTTCTAGGATTTGCCATGCGTAGCATTGGCAAATCCGTTTCACGCGGAAAAACGCCGGGGAAGAGGCGTTTTTCCAGGTGTTTCATGGCTGGTTTGTGCTGCCGCAGGGCGGCAGCATAGAGGGTTTTCGGAGTTTTCGGGTGTGCTGGCAGTATTGGATAGGAGGATGATGGCAGTGGATGAGGATAAGAGGGGACGGGGCGGCAGGCAGGGGAGGCCTGTGGCCGGGTTTGTTTTGTTTTTGGCGGTTATGTGGGTTTGTACTTTGGTTTCTAAGACGGTTTATGCCGCAAAGCTGCCGCAGGTGCAGGCGGTGGGGGCGGAGCGGAAGCGGATTGAACATGTGGTGGAGTGTGACGGGGTTGTGAAGCAGGGGAGTGAGAGGGCTATCCATACTTTGGCCGGTCTGCGTGTGGATCAGATTGGTGTGCGTGCGGGGGATGCGGTGGAGAAGGGGGATGTGCTGTTTACGCTGGATAAGGAGGATTTGGCGGAGGTGATAGAGGCGAAGGAATTGGAGGCGGCGAAGCTGGAGTATCAGGTCGGTGATCTGCAGAGGAACCGTCAGCTTTCCGCCCAGGAGAAGGAGCGGCAGAGGGAGCGGGCGGATGAGGATTATGAGACGGCTGTGGATGCGGCGGGCCGGGGGCTTGGCCGGGCGGATGCCGCTTTGCAGGATGCGGACGGGAAATTGCAGAAGCATTTGGAGGACGGGGTGTCCGTGACTTCGCAGGAGGGGAGGGACAGCGCCGGCAGGGAGTATGAGGAGTGGGTAAGGCGCGGGGATGAGCTGGAAGCCATGGTTTCCGGGAACTGGGCCAGTATGGCGGAGAAGGAGAGGCAGTTGGCTGATTTGCAGGAGGATGGTTCGGAACAGGAGGTAGAAGCGGCGCGGACAGAATTGGAGGCGGCGCGGGAAAAGTGGCGGCAGGCGCAGAAGGAATATGAGAAATATCAGGAGGAACCGATGCAGGAGCCGGATTTCAGTGCGGAGGATGCGGCAAAGAAGGCATGGGAGTCGGAAAGGGATGTGCTGGAGGGCAATGTGCGGGATGCCGGTTATGGGAAGGAGGATGCGCAGCTTGCCGGGGAGGCGGGTGTCAGGGAGGCGGAGAGGGACAGGGAGGATGCGCAGGCGGCTTCCCAGGCGGACAGTACTTTGGAGATTTACCGGATGGAGCTTAAGAGCCTGCGGAAGGAGATCGAGAAGTACCGGGAAATTTATGAGGCGGAAGGGAAGGTGGTAAGCGAGGTCAGCGGTACTGTGACGAAAATTAATCTGACTGCGGGGGAGCGTACGACGGATGGGGCGGCAATAGTCTGTGCGGACAGGGATATCCCGTACCAGTTTGAAACAGTTCTTGACAAGGAGCAGAAGAAGTATGTGAATCTTGGCGATGCTGTGACTTTGAAGGTTTTGCAGGAGAATGAGGAACTGTCGGTGGATTATATAGAGGAAGAAGGCGGTTCTTACCGGGCGGTGGTTTATCTGCCAAAGGGGATGGGGGAATTGGGGATGAGCGGGACGATGCGGCGCAGTGCGGCATCGGAAAGTTATAATTGCTGTATTCCGGCCAGCGCCCTTCACAGCGAAAATAATAACCGTTATTTTATATATGTGGTGGGGGAACGGGAAGGGATCCTTGGGAAGGAGTATTATGCGCAGCTTCGGTATGTGGAGGTCCTGGATCAGAATGAGCGTTACGCGGCCCTGGAAGAGGGGGCGTTGTCAGGGACGGAGCAGGTGATTACGGGGTATGATAAGGAGATAGCGAACGGGGAGGCTGTGCGGTATGAGGATTAGATTGCATTTTAAATAGCCGTATTGTATAATATTGTTGGCAGAGGAAGGATAAAACGGTGGTAGGTACAAAGATATGGAAATAGCTGTTTTTTCGGATATACATGGCAATTATGCGGCATTGGGGGAATGTGCGGAATATGCTTTCGCACGCGGGATCCGGACTTATATTTTCCTGGGTGATTATTTAGGTGAATTTCCATATCCGCAGAAAACAATGGAAATGGTTTACGCCATGAGGGAGAAATACCATTGTTTCTTTATAAGGGGAAATAAGGAAGATTATTGGATAAACCGGAGATATCATGATTGTGAATGGGAAAACGGTAATCTGACTGTCGGTGCTATGAAATATTGTTATGCTAATCTTACGGAAAGGGATATCGGATTTTTTGAAAGCCTTCCGGTTTCTAAGGAGATAAAATTTGAGGGTATGCCTGCTATATTGGCCTGTCATGGTTCTCCGGCCAGGAACAATGAAAAGATGCTTCCCGATGATGGGAAAACAAACCGCAGGATGGAGGAATGTGCATGTAACTATATTCTTTGCGGCCATACGCATTTGCAGTGTGCAATAGCGCATGGCGGTAAAGTGGCGTGGAATCCCGGTTCTATAGGTGTGTCTCTGCACAGCGGCGGGAAAGCGCAGTTAATGATTCTTCGTCCTAATAAGCCGGAATGGTCAATGCCGGACTGGTCAATGCCGGACTGGGCATGTGAATTTGTCAGCCTGGATTATGATAAGGAGAGAATAATGGAAGAAATGCGAGAATCCGGACTGGAAGAGGCGGCTCCTTATTGGACGCAGGTAACGAAGCATTTAATGCTCACGGGGGAGGTATCGCAGGGAAGCGTTTTGGCAAAGGCAATGGCTTTATGTGAACGGGAAGAAGAGAAATGTAATTGGTATGATACTCCTGATAAATATTGGGAAAGGGCTATTGCGGAATTAGGAATATAGCCGCAAAAAGAAGCCTTTGGAAAGGGACGGTATTCTGTTATGATATCGGTAAAAAAACTGACGAAAACATACCGGATTGCCAGGCCGCAGGAAGGGCGGTTTGCTGCTCTGCGTTCGCTGGTACGTCCGCAGTATACCGTCTGCCGGGCCGTGGACGGTATTGATTTTGACATACAGGATGGGGAGGTGGTGGGCTATATCGGGCAAAACGGCGCGGGCAAGTCTACAACGATTAAGATGTTATCCGGTATTCTGGTGCCGGACAGCGGTTCTGTAGAGGTGGACGGGCTGACGCCCCATGTGGACCGTAAGGCGCATTTGCAGAACATCGGTGTGGTATTTGGGCAGAAGACTTCCCTCTGGTGGGATGTGCCGGTCATTGACAGTCTGCGGATCCTGAAGGAAATGTACCGGATTGGGGAAGGGCAGTTCCGGAAAAACCTGGAGATGTTCTGCGGGCTGCTGGATTTGGATTCTTTCCTTGGGCAGCCGGTGCGCCAACTGAGCCTTGGGCAGAGGGTGCGGGCAGATCTGGCGGCGGCCCTGATGCATGATCCGCAGATTTTATTTCTGGATGAGCCTACCATTGGCGTGGATGTGGTGGCAAAAGAGCGGCTGAGGGAATTTATCCTGGAAATAAACAGGGAGCGGAAAGTGACAGTATTGCTGACCACTCACGATATGGTGGATATGGAGAAGCTGGTAGACCGGGTGATTGTAATCAATGCCGGAAGTATCCTGTATGATGGGGGGATACAGGGGCTGCGGGAACGTTATGGGCGGCAGCGCCGGATGGAACTGGAGTTTGAGGGGGAACCGCCGGAAATATCCCTTCCGGGGGTGCAGGCCGGCAAACAGAAGGACGGGAAGTTTGTGGTGACGTTTGCGCAGGGGCAGTACGCGGTGGATGAAATCCTGTCCCATATCCGTCAGGGAGGGGTTCCTATCCGGGACATTACTATCCAGAATGCGGATATTGAGCAGATCGTAAGGGATATTTACCGGGAAGGCGGCAGGGAATGAGGGTTTTTGGCAGTTGGTTTAAAACGGAAATGCGTGCGGCCGGGTTGTACCGGGCGGATTTTTTGCTGCGGTTGTGTTACAGCCTGATTGCAATGTATGGGGTCTGCAGCCTGTGGCGGGCCCTGTACCGACAGGATCCGGGGCTGGTAGGGAGGCCATTGCCGGCTATGGTGACTTATGCCATGTTAGCGGTGGCTCTGGATATTATTTTTTATCCTTCTGCCCTGAAGAGCGCGCCGCAGAATTATATCGCGGATCAGGTAAGGACGGGGCGGATTGATACGGATCTTTTGCGGCCGCGGGATTTGCAGTTCCAGTTATTGGTACGGAATGCAGCCGTGGCTTTGTTCAGCCTTTTGTGGCTGGTTTTGCCCGCATGGCTGCTGGGTGTGTTTTTCCTTGGGATGGAGCTGCCGGCTGGCGTTATTTGCACGGCGGCGTTTGCGGCAAGTATTGTACTTGGTTTTTTGGTTTTGTTTTCCCTGAATTTTTTATTGGGACTGGTCTGTTTTGTAACGCTGGACATCAGGCAGATTACAATGGCCTACAGCGGGATCCTGACGATATTGTCCGGCAAACTGATCCCTAACTGGCTGTATCCGGAGTGGATGCAGGCGGTGATACGTTTGCTGCCTTTCCGGTGTATTTTTGAAATGCCCCTGAATATTTATACAGGGGTGTTGGAAAGCGGGGAAATTGTGAGAGGGTTATTGCTGCAAGGGTTCTGGGCTCTGGCATTGTTTTGCCTGGGTAGACTGGCGTGGAGGAAGGTACATAAGTATTTGGCGGTGCAGGGTGGATAAGAATGCAGCACCGTGAGAAGAAATGCGATGGATGAAGAACAGGGATGAAAATTGAGATAGATGAAGTAAAAGGAAATACATGGATGGAGGGAAGGGGAAAGGGAAATGCATGGATGGAGAAAAGGGAAAAGGAAATGCATGGATGAGAAGTAAGGGGAGAGGGAAATACGCGGATGGAATAAGGAGAGAAGGGGATATGGGAGAGGTAAGGTTTCAGGCCAGGATGTATGTTTCTTTATTGAAAATGACAATGAAGGGCATATTGGAGTACCGGGCGGATTTTTGGATAAGCCTGGTGAGTGTGGTGTTACTAAACGGGGCTAATATTGTACAGATTTCGGTGATTTCCTGGAGGTTCCATGCGTTGGGGAACTGGGGCGTGGGGGATTTGCTGGTGCTTTATGGCATGTTTATGATATGCTGGAGCATTTTTTCCGTTTTTTTCCGGAAGCTGTCTAAAATTGAGGATGAGATTGTATCCGGTTCTTTTGATATTTATCTGCTGCGCCCGGTCAGCCCGTTCCTTCAGTTAGTAGGCGGTGATATCAATTATACCGGGCTTTGCGACACGATGATGGGAGCGGCATTGCTGGCTGTGGGGCTGCGCATGGCAGGGGTGCAGTGGGGGATAGGGCATATCCTTTGGTTTGCGGTATTTATCCTGTCCGGCGGGACCATTGTGGTTTGTATCCGTTTTCTGATTTCCTGTGTGACGTTCTGGACTACGAGGGGGAGTGCGTTAAGCTCTGTTTTTACTCAGATTTATCTGCTGATTCAGAAATATCCGGTGACGATATTCGGCAGGGCTTTCCGGGTATTGGTGACAGGGATTGTCCCGGTTGCATATTTGAATTTTTATCCGGCTGTTTATTTGCTGGGAAAGCCGGATGCGCCTGCCTGGCTGTGTATGCTGTCGCCCGTGGCAGCGTTGGCTTTGGTGTGCCTGTCGGCGATTGTCTGGAGGGGCGGGCTGCGCCATTATCATAGCGGCGGGGGCTGACGGGAGTGTAATCTTCCGGTTCCGTTCTCTTTCAGAAACGCCCTCCTGCGCCCATCGCCCATTATAATAATTCCGTCTGTAAACTACAGGATGGATCTGGAAAAACCAACGGCAGAAACAGCTTGAAATGATGTATAAATTTGGTATAATAGAATTATGTTATTGGCAGGGATGAAGGATAAGATGGGCGATGAAAGGCGGGCATGGAATGTACGAGTTGAAAGAGGAGTATTTGACGGGGATCGAGGAAATTGATAATGAGCACAGGGTTCTTTTTGAGATAGCGGAAGAGATTTACCAGTTGTGTGAGAATGATATGGTGCCGGACAAATATGACCATATCGTGAATTTGCTGCAGAGGCTGAAGCAGTATGCGATTATGCATTTTGCGCATGAGGAAGCATATATGGAGGGCATCCAGTATAAAAAGCTGTTTACACAAAAAATTCAGCATGATAATTTCAGGCGGAAACTGGATACCATGGATTTGGAAATCATTGATGATAACCAGGATCAGGCGATTGAGGATTTATTAAAATTTGTGACGGATTGGCTGGTGGAACATATTGTGGGGACGGACAAACAGATTGGAAGATAGGGGTTTCAGGCTTGCAGAAGGGCGCATTGGGCAGACAGCCGGTACGGCGGTATGTTTTCCGGTGCGTTTTTTTGCTGTTTCAGAGCCTGTCTAAAAAATGAGATTTTAAACAGGCTCTCAGACCGGATGGAGCACTGGATATGTGAAAATGGATATACGGCTTGACATAAAACGAAAAGAAGCGCAAAATACAAAATGATGGAATTAGGTGTGGTTTGTACACTTTTCAGAAAGGAGCAGATAAGGAAATGACAAAGATTGACATTGTTTCCGGTTTCCTTGGGGCCGGAAAAACTACTTTGATAAAGAAATTGCTGAAAGAGGCATTGGCAGATACGAAAGTGGTATTGATAGAGAATGAGTTTGGGGAAATCGGTATTGACGGGGGGTTTTTAAAAGAAGCGGGGATTGAAATTAAGGAAATGAATTCCGGCTGTATCTGTTGTTCCCTGGTAGGGGATTTTGGGGCTTCCCTGAAGGAAGTGCTGGATACTTATGCGCCGGATCGTATTTTAATTGAGCCTTCGGGTGTCGGAAAGCTTTCCGATGTGATGAAAGCGGTTCAGGATGTAGTGTCAGAGGCGCAGGTGGAATTAAACAGCGCCGTGGCAGTGGTGGATGCGTCTAAGTGTAAGATGTATATAAAGAATTTCGGGGAATTTTTTATTAACCAGATTGAACATGCCGGGACGGTTGTCTTAAGCCGCACAGGGAAAATCAGTGAGGAGAAGCTAAAGGTTTGTGTGGATTTGATCCGTGAGCATAACAGTAAGGCAAAGATTATCACTACGCCGTGGGAGCAATTGGATGGAAATGATATTCTGGAGACAATTGAAGGTGCGAAGGATCTGGAAGCGGAATTGATGGCGGAAGTGATGGCTCATGGACATGGCCATCCTCATGACGGAGAGGAATGCGGGCATGGCCATCACCATGACGGAGAAGAATGCGGGCATAGCCATCACCATGACGGAGAGGAATGCGGACATGGTCATCACCATGACGGAGAAGAATGCGGGCATGGCCATCACCATGACGGAGAGGAATGCGGGCATAGCCATCCTCATGAGGAACATCATTATGGTGAGGAGGACGGGGAAGGCCATGGCCATGGGCCGGACTGTACCTGCGGATGCCATGATCATGACCATCATCACCACCATGCGGATGAAGTATTTACCAGTTGGGGGATGGAGACGCCGGCAGTTTATACGGAGGAGGATATCAGGAGCATCTTGGAGGCATTGGAAAATGAAAGTGAGTATGGTTTCGTACTCCGCGCCAAAGGGATGGTTCCGGCAGGGGACGGCACCTGGGTATACTTTGATTATGTGCCGGGCGAAAGCAATGTGCGGGAAGGCAAACCGGAATATACCGGGAAGTTCTGTGTAATCGGATCCAAATTGAAGGAAGGAAATCTGGAGAAGCTGTTCCGGAAATAGAAAGTAGGTGGGAAGGGATGAAACCGGTATACATTGTAAATGGTTTTTTGGAAAGCGGTAAGACGGAATTTATTACTTACACGCTGGCTCAGGATTATTTTCAGATCAGGGGCAAGACGCTGCTGATACTTTGCGAAGAAGGTGAGACGGAGTATGAGGAGTTTTTGTTAAGAAGAAGTAAAACGGTGGTGGAACTGGTGGAAGAGGAAGAGGCATTTACAACTTCCCACTTGGTAGAGTTGGAGAAAAAGCATAAGCCGGAACGCATAATTATTGAATATAACGGAATGTGGAATTTTAAAAACATGAAGCTGCCCTGGCATTGGTCTGTGGAGCAGCAGATTACGACGATTGATGCCTCTACTTTTCCGATGTACTTCAATAATATGAAATCTATGCTGGCGGAGATGATAAGGCAGTCGGAGCTGATTATTTTTAACCGCTGCGATGACGTGGAGGATTTGGGCGTATACCGCCGCAATGTGAAAGCGATCAATCCAAAGGCGGAAATCGTGTTTGAGGATTCTAACGGGGAGATTGACGAAATTTTTGAGGAAGATTTGCCTTACAATCTGACCGATGACCCGATTGTCCTGAATGATGAGAGTTATGGCATCTGGTATCTGGATTCGCTGGATCATCTGGAGCGGTATGAAGGGAAGAAGGTGCAGTTTACGGCAATGGTGCTTAAGCCGGAGAACTTCCCGGAGGGGTATTTTGTCCCGGGGAGGATGGCAATGACCTGCTGTGCGGAGGATATGGCTTTTCTCGGTTTTGCCTGCAGAGCGGATGCGGCGGGAAGGCTGGAAAATAAGCAGTGGGTCAGGGTGACGGCAGCAGTGCGGAAGGAGTATTTTGCGGATTACCAGGCGGAGGGGCCGGTACTGGAAGCATTGTATGTGGAGGAAACGGAGGCACCGGCGGAAGAAGTGATAAGCTTTGTTTGAGAATCCGGCAGCCATTGCCGCGGCGTGTTTGGGAATGGTTAGAGAAGCGGAAGCGTTTGTCATTGTCCGGGAATGGTTTAAGAAGCGGAAGCGTTTGTCATTGTTCGGGAATGGTTTAAGAAGCGGAAGCGTTTGTCATTGTCCGGGAATGGTTTAAGAAGCGGAAGCGTTTGTCATTGTTCGGGAATGGTTTAAGAAGTGGATGCAGTTGGCATTAGCCGGGGAAGATCCGGAAGGGAAAGGGTTGTGATGGCAGCAGAGACGGAGAAGGAGCTGCAGCAACTGAGGAAGAGGGTTGCTGAGCTGGCGCGTAAATCATATGAGCATAATATTTATACGTACACGGGATTTTTAAGTATGGCGGAACTGGATGTCTTTTATGGGATGCTGCCGGAATTGAGGGGAGTATCGTATGAGCTGTATGGCGGCAGGCCGGGCTGTGAACGGCAGGTATTGAGGTTTGGCAGTGAAGAGGCTCTGGGTTATGGGGAGGGATTCCCGATCGTCTGCCTGTCAGTGAAGCCGGGGATGGAGAAATTTGCCGATGACCTGACGCACAGGGATTTTCTTGGCGCTTTGATGAACCTGGGGATTGAGCGGAGTACCGTGGGGGATATATTCCTGGAAGGAAAGTCCGCTTATCTGTTCTGCCTGGATAAGATAGCCCCTTTTATTATGGAGAATCTGGACAAGGTAAAGCATACCAATGTAAAATGTGCGGTGGCGGATGCGGCGGCGGAACTTCCGGTAAAAGAGCCCGAGGAAATCCGTTTTACGGTGTCTTCGGAAAGGGCGGACAGCATCCTTGCCAGGGTTTATAACCTGTCCAGGAATCAGAGCCTTGGGCTGTTCCGGGAGCGGAAGGTGTATGTGAACGGCAGGGTCAATGAGAATAACAGTTATGCTTTGAAGGGCGGGGATGTCGTTTCCGTCCGCGGGTATGGGCGCTTCATATATTACGGCGTCGGTCATGAGACGAAAAAGGGGAAATGGAGTGTGTCGGCGGGGGTCTATAGATAAGGGACGGTGAGTTTCGTGCCAGTTCCTAAAGAGGGAAACTATGTATCATTATACGGTAGCACAATGGCTGTTTTTCTTTTATTTTTACTGCTTTTTCGGATGGTGTTTTGAATCCGCTTATGTGTCTGTGAAAAACCGGCATTTGGTAAACCGGGGCTTTATGCGCGGGCCTTTTCTTCCCTTATATGGGAGCGGGGCAATTATGATGCTGGTGGTTTCAATGCCGTTCCAGTCAAATATCTGGCTGACGTATATTGCCGGGTGTATCGGGGCGACCGCGCTGGAATACGTGACGGGCGTGACGATGGAAGCGTTGTTTAAAGTAAGGTATTGGGACTATTCGAACCAGAAGTTTAATTTCCAGGGGCATATCTGCCTGAGTTCTACTCTTGCGTGGGGCGGGCTGACGATATTGATGACACGGGCGGTGCATAAGCCGGTGGAGCGGTTTGTGACAGGGATCCCGGCGGATTTTCTGTCGGCGGCGGTTTTCTTCCTGACGGTATGCCTGGCGGCTGACTTTACTTTATCCTTTAAGGCTGCAATTGATTTGCGGGATATTCTGGTTAAAATGGAAGCGGTACGGGGAGAATTGGAACGTGTGCAGAAGCGGCTTGACGTAATTATTGCATTGTCCAATGAAGAGCGTGAGATAAGACGGCATGAGCGCAGCGAACGGATGGACGAGCTGGAGGCAAATATTGAAAGGCGCCTGCAGAATATCCGGGAAAAGATAGCAAGCGGCAGGGCTGCATATCCCGACAGTGTGAGGGAGGAAATTACGGAGCTTCTCGTAAAATACAGGCTGAATATGGAAAGCCGGGTGCAGCTTACGAGCCTCAAGGATTTCTATAAACGCCAGATGCTGAAGGGGAACCCGACGATGGTTTCCAGGCGGTTTAAGGATACGCTGCAGGAATTAAAAGAAAAAGCGGAAAAGAAATAACGGAAAAAAAATAATGGAAAAAATAGTGGAAAAAATAGTGGAAAAAAATAGTAATAAAAAACAAAGACACTCTGCCGCATCGATGCTGCGGCAGGGTGTCTTTGCTTCCTATTATATGACAGTATATTACAGGAAACTGCGACGCCGAAATACTTGTATGGCATGCCTTACCCGGCTTTTCGGTTATCCTGCCTTTGTGTTGGGTATACATACAGGTGGTTTTCCAAAAGTTCCAGTTTCCGTTTGTGCTGGCGGAAAAGGGCTGAGAATTTGTTATAAAACCAAAAGGAATAGATCAGCACGCTGTTAATTTTACCGATTTTCTGTTTGGTAGTGTGCAGATAACGTTTGCCGTTTGCGGTTATTGCCACATCGGATCGGATAGCATCGATCAGGTCGGTTTCGTTTTTGATATCGGCGTCTATCATAGTGTAGCCGAAGCCTGCACAGTTTTCACGGTGGGAATCGCTTCCGCCGGTGCCTGGTTTTCCGTAGAGTTTGGCCAGTTCAAAAGCCGCCTGGTTGGATTCCGGCGGTTCGCAGGCGTTGTAAGTCTCGATGAAGTCAAAACGCGGGATTAGCAGTTTGGCTTTTTTCCCCTGCCTGGTGTTCATCAGGCTTAAATATTTTTCGCCGCAGGGATGGGCCGGGCCTAAAATGCCGCCGAAGTGATGTACGATATCGATCAGCAGGGAAACGGGCAGGCCGCGTAATTCCAGAATCGGGAGCCTTACGCCCGCGGGCATGACGATGATGATATGGCCCGCATCGATCGTATCATATTCTATCCCCCTTAATACGACAAAATCAGGAAATTCTTTCCCTTTGATTTTCTTTTCGTAATGGCGGTATGCTTTGTAGGAATTATGGTCGGTGATGAGCATTCCCTGATAGCCTTTTTCCTGCAGTGTGCGAATGGTATCGCTGAGTGTTATTTTCCCATCCAAAGATCCTTCCTTTGTATGGCAGTGCATATCTATTTTCAATGTATACCTCTTTCCTTCCTATATTTTCCGGGACATGTGCGGACTGCGCCCTGTTGTCTGAAACCTGCCCGGAAAATGTTTTTCACGGACAGATAGTACTGGTGCTTGCCCTATTATATTTTACCTTATTTCAGGCAAATGTAAATACATTTTTGGAAGTATTTATAAATTGCTAAAATGTTACTGTTTATGGTAAAAATTATTATTTGTTAAAACCTTTCGCGGCATTTTTCTTCACAGTATTTGCAGCGGTATATTTCTTTCTTTTCATCGGAGAGGACGAAAATATGCGGAAGTTCCTGTTCGATGGAAGTAATGCAGCGGGGATTGCGGCATTTGATGACATCGCGGATTTCTTTTGGGAGGACAAGTTCCTTTTTATCGACGATTTTCCCGTCCTTAATAATATTTACAGTGATGTTGTGATCAATGAACGCCAGGACATCCAGGTTGAGGGTGTTGATGTCGCATTCCACTTTCAGGATATCTTTTTTGCCCATTTTGTTGCTGCGGGCATTTTTGATAATGGCTACGGTGCAGTCGAGCTTGTCCAGGTGCAGATGATGGTAGATGGAGAGGCTTTTTCCGGCAGCAATGTGGTCAAGGACAATGCCTTCTTCGATTTTTCCTACATTTAACATAATGATTCTCCTTTTTATTCGGCATTTATAAACAGTATTTATGTGTTTCACACATGGATTCCCAACAGTGTGAGGATCAATGCCATGCGGACATAGACGCCGTATTGGACCTGTTTAAAATAAGCGGCGCGGGGATCGTCGTCGACTTCCACGGAGATTTCATTGACACGGGGAAGGGGATGGAGGATCAGCATGTCCTTTTTGGCAAGCCTCATTTTTTCTTTATTTAATATATAAAAATCTTTCAGGCGGACATAGTCTTCCTCATTGAAAAAGCGTTCCTTCTGTACCCTGGTCATATACAGGAAGTCGAGGCGCGGCATGATTTCTTCCAGGCGGATAACTTCCTGGTAGGGGATATTGTTTTCTTTTAACATATCGGTAATGTAGCTGGGGACTTTTAATTCTTCCGGGGAGATGAAGATAAACCGGATGCCGGGATAACGTACCAGCGCATTGATTAGCGAGTGGACAGTCCTGCCGAATTTCAGATCACCGCAAAGGCCGATGGTAAAATTGCCGATATGCCCTTTCAGGGAACGGATCGTGAGCAGGTCGGTCAGCGTCTGGGTAGGGTGCTGGTGCCCGCCGTCCCCGGCATTGATAACGGGAATGGAAGAACGGCTTGCCGCAACCATGGGGGCGCCTTCTTTTGGATGGCGCATGGCGCAGATGTCGGCAAAGCAGGAGATGACCCGTATGGTGTCGGATACGCTTTCGCCCTTGGCGGCGGAAGAGGATCCGGCATCGGAAAAGCCGATGACACTGCCGCCCAGGTTCAGCATGGCGGCTTCGAAACTGAGCCTCGTCCGTGTACTCGGTTCATAGAAACAGGTGGCCAGCTTTTTGCCGTCGCAGGTGTGGGCATATTTTGCCATATTGTTTTCAATATCGTTGGCAAGGTCAAAGAGCCTGTCCAGTTCTTCTACGGTAAAATCCAGTGGACTCATTAAATGTCGCATGTTTTTTATTCCTTTCCTGAGTTGTGGTTTGCATATTCGGGCTCAAATAAAATCGAAGAGAAATGTTTCCCTTCGATTTTACAGATACCGGGCAGCTTCCTGCCGGGTATTGGTTACATATAAGTTAACAGGTCGTCCACGGTCTTGCGTTTCAGTGCCGCAGGTTCTTCATCGGGGTATCCGATGGGTATAAGCGCTACCACTTCCCTGTCTTCAGGAAGGGAAAGGAGTCCGGCAGCTTTTTTGTCGTCAAAAATACCCTGGATGACACTGCCGATACCATGCTCATAGGCAGCGAGGCAAAATGTCTGGGATGCAATGCCTGCGTCGAACATCTGCCAGGAATCGCCCCTGTGTGTGGAGTAGGATCCGTCACGTTCGAAACCGCATCTGTCCTTAATGACAGCAACGGCGATCAGCATGGGTGCGTTTCTGATGATCTCGCCGTTTTTAGGATACGCGCCGGTACATTCATCTGCTATTGTGTCTTTCATTTTGCCTTCTATGGCAATGTAACGGACGATCTGAGTGTGCTTCCAGCTTGGTACATGGGAAACAGTCCCGATAATCTCTTCAAGCAGTGCGTGGTCAATGGGTTGGCTGGTAAATTTGCGGATGCTTCTGCGTCCCTGGATACATTCTTTTGCAGTCATTGCTTACCTCCTTGGCTTGATTTTGAATCCGTACTTTCGATTTTCTCTATGATACCATAACGGGAGGAGTCTTTCAATGCAGAAACTGTGTTTATTTTTATATTTTTACAGTTCACTCCCAATGTCATTGACTTAAGGGGATTTCTGTGTTTCCAATAGG